>DATCFX010000527.1:0-7690 GCA_036509275.1 Pirellulales bacterium
CACCCAATTGCCACGCTACCTCGAGCCTTATCGGGCGGCCATCGAAAGCACGCGGGCCCGCATGGCCGCGCTCCGGCGGCTGACGGCGGACAACCCCCATCAGCAGCAGACGCTCGCGAAACTCGATCACGAGCTCGAAGCGCGCATCGAGTACTTGGAGCGCACGATGGAATTGGCCCAGGAACAGGGACTGCGCACCCTGCGCGACTCGACGCGGATCCAGGAAGGCCAACAGCTCATGGATCGGGTGCGGGATCACGTCACGATCCTCATGACCGCGGAGCGGGAGCTACTGCGGGCCCGGGCGCTGGAGGCCACCGAGCGCTACAACCGCGCCTTGGCGACGGTGGTCATTGCCACGCTGCTGGGGCTGGTGTTGACTGCCGCGGGCTTCGCCCTGTTGCGCACTTACCTGGGCGGCCAAAAAGCGGCGGCCGATCAGTTGCAGGCGGCCCACGATGAATTGGAGGTCCGGGTCCGCAACCGGACGGCGGATCTCGCGGCCATCAATCGCGCGCTCGAGTCCGAAGTCAACGCCCGGCAGCAGATTGCCGAACAATTGGAGCGGGCCCATTACGAACTGCAATCCTCCAACGCGCGGCTGGCCGCCATTCTCGAAGGCACCAGCGATCAGATTGCGGCACTCGACCTCGAAGGCCGGTTCATCATGTTCAACCAGGCCTACGTGACCCAGTTTCAAGGGTTGTTCGGCCGGCGACCCGCACTGGGGCATGGCTTGGGCGACGAAGTGCAGGGCGGGCACCGCGGCCACGATCGCAAGCTCGAACTCTGGCGGCGGGCCCTGGCAGGCGACGAGTTTACTGTCACCGAGGACTTCGACCTCATCGATCGGGGGCAGCGGTTTTTCGAAATCACGTTCAGCTCGATCCGCAATCCGCAGGGCCAACGAATTGGTGCCTCGTATATCGGCCGCGACGTCACCGCGCGGATGCTCGCCGAGCGGCAACTCAAAGCCTCGACCGAGCAATTGCAGCGCAGCAATCGCGAACTCGAGGAATTTGCCAGCGTCGCCTCCCACGACCTGCAAGAGCCGCTGCGCAAGATCCAAGCTTTCGGCGATCGGCTCGACACCCACTGCACGGGCCAACTCGGCGAACAGGGCCGCGACTACCTGGGCCGTATGCTGCAGGCCACCGTCCGCATGCGCACGCTCATCAATGATCTGCTGACCTTCAGCCGGGTCACCACCAGGGCTTCGCCGCTGGCTAAGGTCGACCTGGGGCAAATCGCCCAGGAAGTTTTGTCCGATCTCGACGAGCGAATCCGGCAAACCGGGGGGCAAGTGATCATCGGCCAGTTGCCGGTGATCGAGGCCGATGCGTTGCAAATGCGGCAATTGCTCCAAAACTTGATCGGCAACGCGCTGAAGTTTCATCGGCCCGACCTGCCGCCGGTAGTGCGCGTCGTGGCCCGTTTTGGCTGTCCCGAGGACAGGCCGGCCGATGGCCTGCCAGCAGGGGGGACGTGCCAATTGGTTGTCAGCGACAACGGGATCGGTTTTGATATTAAGTATCTCGATCGCATTTTCAACGTGTTCCAACGGCTACACGGTCGCGCCGAATACGAAGGCACTGGCATGGGTTTGGCCATTTGCCGCAAAATCGTCGAGCGCCATCGCGGCAGCATTACCGCCACCAGCCAGCCCGGCGACGGCGCGTCGTTTGTCATTACACTTCCGCTTGAACAACCCGCTGAGGGAGAGCAGACGCATGGAGAAGCCGCCTAAACCGATTACGATTCTCATGGCCGACGACGATCCGGATGACCGCCAGATGACCAAGGAGGCGTTCGAGGAAAGTCGTCTGGTGAACGATCTGCGATTCGTGGAAGATGGCGAAGAACTGCTGGACTACTTGCAGCATCGGGGTAAGTACGCCGATCCTGCCAGCAGTCCTCGCCCCGGGCTGATCCTGCTCGATTTGAACATGCCCCGCAAAGACGGGCGCGAAGCGCTGAAGGAGATCAAGGCGGATCCCAATCTGAAGAAGATCCGGGTGGTCGTGCTGACGACGTCCAAGGCCGAGGAAGATATCTGGCGGAGTTACGACTTGAGCGCCGCCTCGTATATCACCAAGCCCGTCACGTTCGCCGCGATGCTCGAAATCGTCAAAACGCTGGGCAAATACTGGCTGGAAATCGTGGCGCTGCCCGATAACGGCTCTTAGGATCGACCGAAAGATAACTTCCGCATTTCCCGGCCCTCCACCCGGCCTCTCCCGCAAGGGGAGAGGGGGTTGCGGAGAAGTTGTTTTTCGGTCGATCCTTAACTGGCAGTTGAGGGATTCCCCGGGGCTCGGGGGGGCGCTGGCAGAGTGGTTCGGGGCCGTGGGGCGACGGACGTCCGAGGAGAGGTGCAAACCATGCAGGCGGGACCGGTGCGTATCCTGCTTGTCGAGGATGACGAAGACGATTGTCTTCTGATCCGTGACATGCTGGCCGAAATCAAGGGACGAGCCTTCGAGCTCGAATGGATCAGTTCCTACGCCGCCGGCCTGGATCGCATTCTTCAAGCGCAACACGACGTCTACCTGCTCGACTATCGCCTGGGCGCCCAAACGGGACTTGATCTGCTGCGCGCCGCGGTAGCCGGCGGTTCGACGGCGCCGCTCATCTTGATTACCGGCGAAGGCCACGAGTCGATCGACTGGGAGGCCATGCGCGCCGGGGCCGCCGATTATCTGATGAAAGGCCGTTTCGACGCGGCGCTGCTGGACCGCGCGATTCGCTACGCCATCGAGCGCAAACGGTCGGAAGAAGCCCTGCGTAAAGCTCACGAACTGCTCGAAGATCGCGTCCGCGCCCGCACCGCCGAGTTGTCCGAGGCCAACCGCATGCTGGCCGAAAGCGACCGCCGCAAGGACGAATTCCTGGCCATGCTGGCGCACGAACTGCGAAACCCGCTGGCCCCCATTCGCAACGCCGTGGAACTCATGCGGCTGCGCGGGGCCGACGAGCCCGATCTGCAATGGGCCCGCGACATCATCGAGCGGCAGGTTCAGCACATGACCCGGCTGGTCAACGACCTGCTGGAAGTTTCACGCATCACGCGCGGCAAAGTCGTCCTGCAAAAGGAGCCGCTGAACGTGGCGGCCGTCATGGGCCGCGCGGCCGAAACTAGCCGGCCGCACATCGAGTCCCGGCGGCAAAACCTCACGGTCTCGTTTCCTCCCGAGCCGGTATTTCTCGAAGCGGACATGACGCGCCTGGCCCAAATCCTGGGCAATCTGCTGAACAACGCCGCCAAATACACGCCCGAAGAAGGTCAGATTCAGCTCTCGGCCCGCCTCGAAGGGGCGGAAGTCGTCTTCCGCGTTCGCGACACGGGCATCGGCATTCCGCCCGAGATGCTGCGCCGCGTGTTCGACTTGTTCATCCAGGTCGATAATTCTCTCGATCGCTCGCAGGGCGGCCTGGGCATCGGGCTCACGCTGGTCCGCAGCCTGGTCGAACTGCACGGCGGCAGCGTGCAGGTGTTCAGCGATGGGCCAGGCAAAGGCAGCGAGTTCGTCGTCCGCCTGCCGGCTTTGACCACCCCCTTGCCGGACTCGGCCAGCGGAAGGCTTTCCGTCAGCGGCGACTCTGGGCCATCCCAGCGCCGCATCTTGGTCGTCGATGATAATGTCGATTCGGCCGAAAGCCTGGCCATGGTGCTGCGCGTCACCGGGCACCAGGTGCGCACGGCGCACGACGGCGCTGCGGCCTTGGATGTGGCCGAACAATTCGCCCCGGAAATTGTGCTGCTCGATATCGGGCTGCCGAAAATGAACGGCTACGAAGTAGCCCGACTGCTGCGCAGCCGCTATCCCGACCGCGATATTCTGATCGTCGCGCTCACCGGCTACGGACAGGAAGAAGACCGTCGGCGATCACGCGAGGCCGGCTTCGATCATCACCTGGTCAAACCGGTGCAGCCCGCCGTGCTCAAGCCGCTGTTGGCCGCCGAGCGGGCATCCTGACCGCTGACGCACCGCCGAGGTCGCGATCACGCCGCGACCGGCAGTCGCGGCGACGCTCCATTTGGATCGAACGCCGTTTGGCCCCCATTTTGCGAGATGTGTAGAGGGGCACTATTTGCCAGTGCGCAATTTGCTACCATAGTCGCTGCGGTTCGAAAATCCCGTTCCTTCGCGAGGCTGACCAAACATGGCGAATCAGGAATCTGCAAAAGTCACCCGGGACGAACTGATCCGGCTGCTGAACGAGGATTTGGCGCGCGAGTACCAGGCCATTATTGCCTATGTCAATTACAGCCAGGTGCTCAAGGGCGCGGCTTACATGAACATCGCGGCCGAACTCGAGGTTCACGCCGCCGAAGAATTGGCGCACGCGTTGAAAATCTCTAAGCAGATCGATTATCTCGGCGGGATGCCCACGGTTCAGCCCAAGCCGGTCAAGACTTCGAAAAAAGCCGAGGAGATGCTCCGCTTCGATTTGGACAACGAACTGGAAACGATCGCCAACTACCGCGTGCGCATTCGCCAGGCCGAAGCGTTGGAGGAGTACGCCTTGTGCGAGATTTTGCGCGACATCGTGATGCAGGAACAAGACCACGCCATCGACTTGGCCACGGCCTTGGGAATCGACGTGCCCGAACCGCCGAAGGTGTAACCCCGGGGAGGGCACCATGAATCAACCCACGACGCAACCATCCGGCAGGCACCACCGGTTTAGCATGCTGAGCCGGTTCATGCGGCGGCCGCTAGGCCTGCCGCCGTTCGAAGCCCTGTTCGGCGCGCTGTTTTTTGTCGGCGTACTGGCCGCCTTGACGCTGGTCATCTGGAACGCTTACGCCATCGGCCCTTTGTGGCAATGACGGGCCGCCCGCTGAGGATCGAACGAAAATAACTTCTCCGCGACCCTCGCCCCTTGCGAGAGGGGTCGAAAAAAACGAAGCTATTTTTCGTTCGATCCTCAGCGTCCGATTTTGAGTTTCGGCAGCGCGTGCTCCAGCCGCTTGATGCCGGCGGCGCTGACGCGCGTGCCGGCGACTCCCAATTCGCGCAAGTGCTTCAGCCCTTCAAGCTGTACGAGTCCCCGGTCGCTGACCGCGGTGCCGTCCAGGGCTAGTTCCTCGAGCTTGTCGAGCCCCGCAATCGCCGCCAATCCCGCGTCGCCGATCTTCGTATTCGCCAGCGAGAGTTGCCGTAGCGAGTGCAGGTCCTTGAGATTCGCCAGGCCGGCATCGGTAATGCGAGTCGAGCTGAGCGAAAGATCATCCAATCGCACGAGCCCGGCGATGAACCTCAGCCCCTCGTCGCCGACCAAGGTGTTATCCAGGTACAACGCCTCGAGACGCACCAGGCGCTCCAAGTGGGCCGCACCAATGTCCGTGATCTTGGTGTCATCCAGGAACAAGGATTCCAGGCCGGTGAGTCCGTTGAGGTACGCCACGCCGACGTCAGAGATCCCCGTCCCGTGGAGGTTCAGTTCCTGCAGGCTGGTCAATCCGCTCAGCGTTTCCAGATCGTCGTCGGATACAGAGCTTTCGCTCAGATCAATTTGCGTGATCGCCAAACGGTAATGGCCGCTCAGCCGGCCGACCAGGCTGATCGCTTCGGCTTGTCTCGAGGCCTTGGTCGCCGCCGCCTGATCGGCCGGCTCGTCGGCGCTGGCGTTAGCTGCCACGGCGCTGAACAGCAACAACACCACCAGCCATGCGCAATGTTTCATCGTTGGCCCCCGGGGCAGCGCTCAGCGCTCGTTGATAGGATCGTGCCGGTCCAGATTGGCAGCCTGTATTGTGCTTCCCGCCCGCGTTCAGTGCAATTGTCGAGTTGCGTGCCGTCGAGTTGCTTGCACGGCCGGTGAGCGTGGCACGACTTTTCCGCCCCGGATCCACGGCCTGCGCCTATAATGATCGAGACCACCCGAGACTGGCCTGCGGAAGTCCATGCGTTCGCTTGCTCAACTTCAGGCGGAAATCGACGAGGCTTGGAGGCCCGACCGGCAGCGCTTGCGCCGGCAATTGCGGGCCGTGGCCAGCGCCCAGCGGGTCGGCCGGCCCTGTGATCGCAATCTGGCGCGGCTGATCGAAGGCCTTGATCGCTCAAGGACTCTCCGCCGCACCCGCGTCGCCCGTTTGCCGCGAGTTGCTTATCCCTCCGAACTGCCGATCGTCGCTCGCCGCGACGAAATTCGCGCCGCGATCGAGCGGCACCAGGTCGTAGTCGTCTGCGGGGAAACCGGCTCGGGCAAGAGCACGCAGCTTCCCAAAATCTGCCTGGAACTCGGGCGCGGCATCGACGGCTATGTCGGCCACACCCAGCCGCGGCGAATTGCCGCCCGTTCGGTCGCCGCACGGATCGCCACCGAACTGGGCACGCCGCTGGGGCACGACGTCGGCTTCAAAATCCGCTTCACCGACGCCACGCAGCCGGGCACGTATCTCAAGCTTATGACCGACGGCATTCTGCTGGCCGAGTCGCAAGCCGACCGGTTGCTGAGCCGCTACGACACGCTGATCATCGACGAGGCGCACGAGCGGTCGCTGAACATCGATTTTCTGTTGGGCTATCTCAAGCGGCTATTGCCCAGCCGCGGCGATTTGAAGGTCATCGTCACGTCGGCCACGATCGACGCGGAGCGTTTCGCCCGGCATTTCGCCGACGTCTGCGGAGAGGTGCCGGTGATCGAGGTTTCCGGCCGCGCGTGGCCGGTGGAAGTCCGCTATCGGCCGCCGGCCGTGGATGCTGACGCGCCGGAGCCGGACGTGCAACGGGCCGTGCTCGCAGCCCTCGACGAGGTCTCGCGGCTCGATCGCGGCGACGTGCTGATCTTCATGCCCACCGAGCAGGATATTCATGCCACGGCCAAAGCCCTGCGCGGGCGCGCCGCCGCCAATCCGAGCGGGCCTGCTGACGAAATTGTGCCGCTGTATGCCCGGCTGGCGGGCGCCGAGCAGAATCGGATCTTTCAGCCGCACGCGGGGCGGCGGATCGTGATCGCCACGAACGTGGCCGAGTCGTCGCTGACCGTGCCCGGCATTCGCTTCGTGATCGACAGCGGCACGGCCCGCATCAGCCGCTATTCCAGCCGTCAGAAAGTCCAGCGGCTGCCGATCGAGCCGGTCTCGCGTGCCTCGGCCGACCAGCGCACGGGGCGCTGCGGCCGCGTGGGACCCGGCGTTTGCATCCGGTTGTATAGCCGCGAGGATTACGAGTCGCGCGAGGCTTACACGCCGCCGGAAATCCAACGCAGCAACCTGGCCGCCGTGATCCTGCAGGCCAAGTCGCTGGGCTTCGGCCGGATCGAAGATTTTCCATTTATGGATCCGCCTCGGCCGGAGAGTGCCCGCGACGGCTACCGGACGCTGTTCGAGCTGGGCGCGATCGACGAGCGGCAAGAGCTCACCGCCCTGGGCCGTTCGTTGGCGCGGCTGCCGGTCGATCCGCGCCTCGGCCGCATGATCCTGGGGGGCGTGGACGAGGGCTGCCTCGAGCCGGTGCTGGTGATTGCTTCGGCCCTGTCGGTGCAGGATCCCCGCGATCGGCCGCCCGGGCGCGAACAGGCCGCCGACGAGAGCCACGCCCGCTGGACCGACGAAAAGTCCGACTTCCTCGGCTATCTCAAGCTGTGGGACTTTTATCATGAGCTGAAACGGCAGCTTTCGCGCGGCCGGCTGCGGCAGGCTTGCCAGCAGAATTTTCTGTCGTTCAATCGCATGCGCGAG
>DATCFX010000528.1:0-1124 GCA_036509275.1 Pirellulales bacterium
ACAAGACGTTCGATGAACCGTGGCCGGCGGGGTTCTAGGAGCAATTCCAGGAAAAGTGTGAAGCGGTTTTCCGTCCGGAATTGCGACCAACTAATAGAAAATCCCGTACACGACCTGGATTACTTCGCCGCTGTCCTGATCGATCAGCAGGGCGTCGTTGCCGTAGCGCACCCACACGGTGCCCGGCGGTGCGTTGTCGAGGCCGTAATAATTGTAATCGCTGATCCAGTACGAGTTCGACCAGTACAACGCCGGCAGGAACGCGCCGATCGACCAGCGCTGATAGGCCCAACCCGACGGGCCGCGATAGGCGCCGCCGCGGTAGTGGTAGTGCCGCGGCGCGTTGAAGGCGCGGCGGAACGCGTTGAACGCGTTGTTGTGGCTGTGGCCGCCGTTGTTGTGCACGCCGTTACCATGGTCGTGGGTGCTGCCATGCCCCCCGAACGGATTCGACGTGCCGTTGTGCTGGTTATCGTGGTGATCGCCGCCGCCATGCGGCGTTGCGAGTGGATTGGCGAGATGCGGGGTGAGAACGCCGCTATGGCTCCCGCCGTGCCCGCCAGAATGGGTCGTAGCGTGGTTGCCGCCGCCGCCATGCTGCTGGCCGCCGTGGCCGCCGCCATGGTCGTGCGGCGCGGCAAACGCGGCAGAACTAACGATAAGCGCAAGCGCCGTGGCGCCGAGAAACAGGGTCTTCATGGAATTGGCTCCTTACCGCGTCTGTAAGCGCGCGCGCCGCAATTGGTTCCATGTTGGCACCGCCACAAAAGCAAAAGGGCAGAGCTCACGCCCTGCCCAATCGCCATTACTTTTGACTAGTAGAAAATTCCGTACTCGACCCGGATGATCTCGCCGGTATAGCGGTCGATCAGCAGCGCATCGTCGCCATAGCGGACCCACGTCGTGCCCGGAGGGGCGTCGTCGAGGCCGTAATAGTCGGCGTTGTCGATCCAGTAGTCGTCCGACCAGAACAGGTTCGGCAGGAACGCGCCGATGCTCCAGCGCTGATAGTACCAGCCGTTCGGGCGGTGATAATGGCCGCCGCGATAGTGATAGCGGTGCGGCGCATTGAAGGCGCGGCGGAAGTCGTTCCAGCGCGGGCTGTGCCAGTTGTTGTGGCCGTT
>DATCFX010000529.1:0-3244 GCA_036509275.1 Pirellulales bacterium
CTGCTGATCGTAAACACTCGCGTCGGGCCCGCCCGGCGAAGCCGGCCGCACGCACGGCGTGGCCCGCCGTTTGGCGTTCGAAGTGGGCGTTTTTTGCCTGCTTGTTGGTGCTGGCCATCGTGGTTTATTGGCCGGCGCTGAACTCGGGATTCATTTGGGATGACGACGACTACGTGACCGCGAATCCCGCGTTGCGCTCGCTCGCGGGGCTGCGGGACATCTGGTTCCGGTTCGGCTCCACGCCACAGTACTACCCCGTCGTCTTCAGCACCTTCTGGCTGGAATACCAGATCTGGCAGGATTGGGCGCCGGGCTACCACCTGGTCAATGTCTTGCTGCACGCAGCGAATGCGGGCCTGGTGTATCTCGTGCTGAGCCGGCTGTCGATCCCGGGAGCCTGGGTTGCCGCGATGCTGTTTCTCGTGCATCCGGTCCAGGTGGAATCGGTAGCCTGGATCACCGAACGGAAAAACACGCTCTCGGCGTGCTTGTACCTGGCAGCCGGCTGGAGTTATTTGCAATTTCTTGACGACCAGCCGCGGCAAGGACGCGGCGGCGGCCTCCGGTGGTACGCGGGGGCAGTGTTGCTGTATGCCGCTGCGCTATTGTCCAAGACCGTGACGTGCTCGCTGCCAGCGGCGCTGTTGCTGCTGGTCTGGTGGCGGCGAGGACGGGTAACCCGGCGAGACCTGATCGCGACCTTGCCGCTGTTCGCCCTGGGAATCGCGCTGGCCGCGGTCACGGTGTACCTGGAGCGGCATCATGTGGGGGCCGTGGGCGACGATTGGTCGCTGACGCCGCTGGATCGCCTCTTAATTGCGGGACGGGCGCTCTGGTTCTACGGCTGCAAGCTGCTGTGGCCGACGCGGCTGTCGTTCGTCTACCCGCGCTGGCAGATCGACACGGCCCAGTGGTGGCAGTATCTGTATCCGGTGGCCGGTGCGACCAGCCTGGCTTTGCTGTGGGGATTGCGAAGGCGAATCGGCCGCGGGCCGCTGGTGGCGATCCTTTTCTTCGGGGGGACGCTGCTGCCGGCGCTCGGGTTCGTCAATATCTACCCGATGCGCTACACCTTCGTCGCCGACCATTATCAGTATCTGGCCAGCCTGGGAATCCTGACGCTGGTGGGCGTGGGAATCGCGTGGTTGATGCGCCGCTGGTCGTTCCGATCGCCGGCGTTGTCGGCGGCCGTGCCAAGCCTGCTGGTGCTTTTGCTGGCGATCGCGAGCCACGCGCAGACGGCGATTTATCACGATCAAGTCGCACTATGGACGGACACGATCGCCAAAAGCCCGCGCTGTTGGATGGCCTACAACAATCTCGGAACGGCCCTGGTGCAGGACCCCTCGACGCTCGGGCCCGAGCAACTGGCCCGGCTGGATCAGCTATTCGGCACGGCATTGGAACTCAATCCCAGAAACCCCGAGACCCAGAACAGCCTGGCATCCTTGCGGCTAATCGAGGGGCGCGTGCATGCAGCCGCGAGGCACGCGCGCGAAGCTTTGAGGCTGGCCCCGGAATTTGCAAACGCTCGTTCGAACTACGGGGCCGCGCTGGCCAGACAAGGAAATCTGACCGACGCTCGGCATGAGTTGGAACTGGCCATTCGGCTCAATCCAGCGCTGGCCGAAGCTCATGGCAACCTGGCGAATGTCTTGACCACGCAGGGGCACTTTCCGGAAGCCGTGGCCCAATATCAGAGCGCGTTGCGGATCAACCCCGACTATTACCTGGCGCGGCTGAATTATGCGCTCACGCTGGCCGATCATGGACAGTTGGAAGAATCGCTGCGGCAATATGGGCTGCTCTTGGCCCGCCGGCCCGATTCTGCCGAGGGGCATTACCAACTGGGCAACCTGCAACTCAAGTTTCAGCGCGCGGATCTCGCGCGTGAACGATTCCAGACTGCCGTGCGGCTCGACCCGCGCCATGGACAGGCATACAACAACCTGGGTGCCCTGCTGCTGCAAGAGGGCGACCGGGCGGCCGCAGTCGAGTGCTTCACCCGAGCGGTGGCCGCGGATCCCGGAAATGTTTCAGCTCGCAACAATCTGCACGCCGCGCGCCGGGCGTTGCGCCCCTAGCGCCGCGCGCCGGGCTTCAGGTGGCCGTGCAGCAGTCCTCGCCGATGATGACGGTGCTGCAAAAGCGGTTTGCTACGACCGCCTGGGGCTGGTCAAGACGCTTGAGTTCCCGCATTGCCGGTTCATTGCCGGGAGCGACCCGCAAGACTTCGAGCATGGCTGCGCGTAATTCGTCGGTGGACGCTCCCACGATCAACAGCAGGTCGGCGATGAGCATGCGTGGCAAAGGCATGTCCGGAGCGGCCGTGGCCGCGTTCTGGGCACTGGCCAGGGCCTGCGCGAAAAGTCCGTTCTGCTTGAACCCTTGCGCCTCGAGGCACGAGGCGTACGGTTCGCCATTGGGCAACGCGTGCAACTGCTGCAAGACGGTATCGAGTTCCCGCAGGTGGCCGCGTGCCTGATGTACGAAGCCCAGCCAGGTCCAGGCCTCGACACTCTCGGGGTCCTCGGCGACGCCTTGCTGAAAGAGCGCTTCGGCCTGCTCGAACTGCTGCGTCTGGAAATGCGTGACTCCGAGCAGGTTGCGGGCGCGGCTGTGGATCGACTGGATGGGCATGCCCAAACCGAAAGGCTGCTGCGTGGGTGTCCTCAGCAACCGCTCGAGAATCGGCATGGCCTGAGCCGACCCACCGGCTTCGCACAGCAATTCCGCTTCGGCCAGCAGCAGCCGTGCACACGAGCCAAAATGCTGGAGTCCCTGGCGGGTGAGCTGCAGCGCCTCGGATTTGCGGCCAAGGTGGTTCAGCAAAGCCACGGTCTCGACATAGATCCGGGCGATCCAACTATCGGCCGGATTGGCGAATTGCAGGCTCTTGAGCAGATAGGCCAGCGCCTCGCGGGGGCTTCCCAGCCGCACGAACTCTTTGCCGAGGTGATACAGCACGGCCGGATCATCGGGCGCGACGGCATATTCGACGCGGCACAGCCGCAAATTGCGCAGCGCCTTTCTTCGCAGCAATGCCGGATCGGCATATCCTTCATGATCGACTCGAATGCCCGGCCAGCAAAACTCGTAGTCGAAGTGTTGCAGGCAGGGGAGCAATTGCTCGTGGACGCGATATTGCCAACGGAGGCGCGAGTCGGTGCGGAACAGTCGCGGTTGATATTCCATCGGCGCCGCGTGTACGCCTTGCGGCGTCTTGCAGAGGATGTCCAAGATG
>DATCFX010000530.1:0-1602 GCA_036509275.1 Pirellulales bacterium
GATGACCACGCCGGCGATCACCGAGCCGGTGCCCGACAGGTCTTTGGTATAGCTGTGGATCACGAAGTCCGGCCGATCGGCCGGGTCCGGGCGTTGCAGCGGCTTGATGAGAAACGGCGTGCCTACCGTGGCGTCGAGCATCACGCGCAGCCCCCGGGCGTGGGCTTCGCGGCAGATGGCCGGCACGTCCAGCACGTAGCCGTGAGGATTGCAGGGGCTTTCCAGATAAACGTAAGCCCGGCGCCCGGCGGCGAAGCGATCGGCGTACTTGGCCTGCGCTCGCTCCCAGCCGGCGACAAAACTGGCGGCATCGTAGCCGTCGAACGTTTCCACGCCGATGGCCAGGTTGCCGGGCTTGGCGTACCAGTCGTGAATGAGTTGGTGGGCGCCGCCGTAGATATTGCGGCTGGTGATCAGCACGTCGTCGCGGCCCAGCACGTGGGCCAGCACCGAGTCGATGGCGGCCATGCCGCTGTTGAAGTTCCAGGCAAAATACTGCCGCGTGTACGGCCCCGCCTCGAGATCCACAATATGATTGGCCAGCGACACCGAGGTGGGATTCAAGAGCCGCGAGTAAATCTCGAGCAGCAGCTCCTTGCCCTGGAAGGCATCTTCGATCCATTCGGCGCAGGCATAAATATACGTGGCCGTGCGGGCGATGACCGGGTTGGCCGAGAAGATGGCCGTCACGTTGTCGAACACCGCGTAAGGCCCCTTGGCCGAAAGCGTCGTGGCGCCGTAGCCCAACGCCTGATACGTGCGGCGCGACGGGTTTTGCAGCATGTCCAGCAGCTTGGCCAGTTGAAAAGCCAGAAACTTCTTGGCGTTGAACCAGGCGATGCGGTCCGAGCGGTCGAGCGAATCAATTTGCTCCAGCGTCAGCCGCCACAGCCGGTCGAGATTCACCTCGGTCTCGTACATGTTGCGGGCACAATCGGCCAGGGCCTGCCCGAACGGCGTGGCCGCATCGATGCCAAAGTGTTTGAGCTGTTCGTCGACCAGTTCGGCCAGGTCGTGCGCTTCGCTCGTTTTGCGCCGCGGCGAAAGCCGCCGCATCCGAGCCCATGCCACGTCGTCCATCGTGCGTGCTCCGTCGTCGTTCATCGTCTTCAACCCGCTCGCGCAAATCATAACGCATTTGCCGGCCGCTCGCCCGCACCTTTAGCCCCCGGCGAACCGCTGGGGGCTAAGCGCATCGTGCCCGCGCCGCTATCATGACGCGCTATGCCCAGCAGCCATCACAATCTTTTGTCGCCGGGCGACCATCTGCTCGAACTGGAGCATCACGGGCGGCAGCGCACGGCGCTGGTCCACGTGCCGCCGGCCGCGCTGGGCCCCGCCATGCTGCCACTGGTACTCGCCATGCACGGCGGCGGAACCAATGCCCGCACAATGGCCGACTTTTGCGGGCTGAGCGAAAAGGCCGACGCGGCCGGCTTTTTCGTCGTTTATCCTAATGGCACCGGCCGCCAGGACGAGTTGTATACCTGGAACGCGGGCAATTGCTGCGGCTATGCGCTGCGCTACGGCGTGGATGACGTGGCGTTTATCAATCGACTGCTGGACCGGCTCGAAAACGAGTTGCCGATCGACCGGCGGCAA
>DATCFX010000531.1:0-6542 GCA_036509275.1 Pirellulales bacterium
CGGCGCCGACCCTGGCCGCCTGGATCTCGCTGCTGGCCGCGATCCCCGAGGCAAAATTGCTTCTGCACGCCCATGGGGGCCAACACCGGCAGCGGGCGTGGGACCTCTGTGCCCGGCAAGGCGTCTCGCCCGAGCGATTGACGTTCACGGACAGAGTGCCGTTGGCAGAGTATTTTCGGCATTATCACCGCGTGGATCTGGCCTTGGACCCATTTCCATACGGCGGCGGCACCACGACCTGCGATGCGTTGTGGATGGGCGTACCCGTGGTGAGCCTGGCGGGGCCAACGGCCGTCGGCCGCGCAGGGCTCAGCATTTTGTCCAACGTGGGCCTGGCCGATTTCGTCGCGCATGACTGCCAGGAGTACGTTGGCATCGCCCGACAACTGGCCGGCGATCTACCTCGTTTGAGTCTCTTGCGCGCGACTCTGCGCGATCGGATGCAAAGCTCGCCGTTGATGGACGCTCGCCGTTTTGCTCACCACGTCGAGACTGCCTACCGCGCAATGTGGCAGCGCCGGTGCGCAGCCCAAGGGGAATAAGAATGGGAACAGAAGGACGCTAAGGATTGTCTTCGTTGTTTTCTGTTACGCCAGGTCGCGGTCTTCGAACAGGACCAGGGCCAGGAGCATGGCGACGGTGCTGTAGAGCACGGCGTAGCCGAAGGCCCAGGCCAGGTACTCCAGCGGCACTTCGCGTCCGGCCGCCACGGCCGCCTGGATGTTGAAGTGATCGAGCACCGGCAAGATCGTGGCCAGGAACTGCCCGACAAAGGTCACGATCGGCAAGCGGCCCATCGACGACTGCACGAACAGCGGCCCCAGATGCCCCAGGGCGTAAATCGCCGCGCAGATCACGAGGTTGGGGATCATCGGCAGCCGCGTGCTAATGGCCACGCTGATCGAGCTGAGCACCATCGCCTCGAAGAAGGCCAGCACCAGGCCCGGCACGATTTGCAGCATCTCGTAGCGGCATTGCTCGGCGCTGGCCGCCCGCCGCGCGAGTTCGACGCTCTCGAAGCTCACGCGAAACGCGATGCACAACAGGAACACGGTGCCCAGCACGACGCACAGCACGTACACCGGCGCGAGCACGCCCAGGAATTTTCCCAGGATAAACTGCCGCCGGGTGACCGGCTTCGAGAGCAGGGTGAGCGCCGTGCGGCCTTCCAATTCTTCGGCCACGGACACGCTGGCCGACCACACGGCCAGCAGAATGCCCAGCACGGTGATCAGGGTCAGGCCGGAGTCCTTCATCACCTTCAGGTCATCGCCGAAGGTGTTGTAGGGAATCAGGGCAAACAGCAGCAGGGCCAGCGAGCCCAGCGCAATCTCGCCCCAGAACAGCGGCTGGGTCTGGGCTTCCTTGGCTCCCATGCGGGCAATCGCCGCGACGCGCGGCGCAACGAGTTTTAATCCGAAATAAACAGCCACCAGCAGTGCCACGGCCGCCGCCGCGCAAGCTCCCGCGACCAGCAGCGTGTCCAGCCACAGCGGCAAGGCTGCCAGCAAAGGTGTAAGGAGGAGCGAATGCGACATGATTTATGCTTCGGAACGAGCGCCGGCGTGACTTTTAAAAACGAACGGAAAAATCAGCGAACTCGCCGCCGGCCGCCGAGCGGGTCGAATCGACAGAGGAAATATGGCGGCCCATTTCCTCGCTCAAAGCCTGGATAAATCGATCGACCTCCGCCGCTTGTCCCTCGACCACGAGTTGCACCCGGCCGTCGGGCAGGTTGCGCACGTAGCCCAAAACGGCGAAACGCCCGGCCACGCCGCGGGCCGTATAGCGAAAGCCGACCCCCTGCACACGGCCGGAGAACAGCACCTCGCGTCGCTCAGTTTGCGGCGATTCGGCCACGGGACTTCAGCTCATCTGGCGACTCGAAAACGGAAATGCCCCCGTCAACTTAATATAGGCGGGCAAGCCGCGTGGGGCCATCGGTGGGAGGGCCCCACGGAGCGCAGTCCGTGGGCTTGTTGTGAATTTCGAAAGCGATTCAATCCAGGTTCACGTCATCCAGTCGAGCCAGGGCGACGATCTCACGCAGATTGATCCAGGCCCGGCGGCGGTTGACGATCGGCCCGTACTGCCGGCTTTTGATCACATATTGCTCGCGCGTCAGCGAGGTATCGCGCAAGTCGTGGACGTCGGCGTCGACGAGGACGACAAAATCGGGGCCCGACTCGGACAGTTGGCCGATACAGACAAACGGGCTGCTCAGATCGAGCACCACGACTTGTCCTACCAGGTGCTGCCAGACGTTGTCGGTCATGGTCGTTTCACCTCGTCAAACCCCTCCGGTCGCGGGCGGCGCCGGCTCGCCTGTTCGGCATTCATTATTCTGCATTCATCGTTCACCATTTCCTACTCGTCGATCCGCGTCGGCGCCAATTGCGTGTCGCGGCCCAGGTAGCGCGCTCCGATCAGCCAGAAGATGCCGCCCACGACGATCGCGATCGAAACGGCCCGAAAGCCGACGTTCATGTCGCCGTGGTGACTGTCGTTGATCCGCCCGATGAGCTTGGGCGAGAGTGCGTCGCCGAATAGATGGATGATCAGAATATTGAGGGCAAAACCGGTGGCCCGCATGGCCGGATGGGTGACGTTGGCCAGGATCGTATTGGCCGGGCCGGTATTGAAGAACAAGCAGAACTCGGTCAGAAATATCCAGGCCCAGGCTTCCGGAAACGGCCGGTGCAGCACGAGCAGAAAGCAAGGAAATGCCAGCAGCAGGCTCGTGCCGGATACGAGGAAGTACGCACCCTTGTATCGCGCCGCCAGTTTGTCGCCCACGATGCCGCCCAAGAGCGTCGCGGTCAAACCCGACAGGGCCGTGAGCGCGCCGAATTTGAATCCGATCTGTCCCAGGTCGGGCTCGCCGCGAAACTGGATGTACTTGGGCATCCAGAAGGCGACGCCGCCAATGGCAAACGTCAGTGCCGTCATGCCGATCGTGTTGAACACGTACGAGGGCGTACGGGCCAAGACGATATAGTCGTGGAGTCGAGCCGAGCGCGCGGCCACCGGCTGGGCTTCGGCCGCCCCGCGCCGCGGGTCGCGCATCTTGAAGCACAGCAGCGCCAAGATCAAGCCCGGCGGTACGACCAGGTAGAACGCCTCGCGCCATAAGCCGTGCTGCGCCATCTGCCCGCCAAAGGCATAACCAATGGCGCTGCCCACGGGTATGGCCATATAGAACCAGGCCAGCACCCGGCCGCGGCGCTCGATCGGGTAAAGATCGGAAATCAGGGCCGGAGCCGTCGGGCCGTAGGCCGCCTCGCCCACGCCCACCAGGATCCGCGTGACGAGCATCGCGGCAAACGACAGGGCCAACCCCGAGCCGCCCGAAGCCAGGCTCCAAACGACCACCGCTCCGCCGACCAGCAGCCAGCGCGAAGTCCGGTCGGCCAGCCAGCCGAAGACCGGTGAGGCGAACATATAGGCAATCAGAAACGCCGATGCCAGGTCGCCGGCGCGCTCGTCGGCATGCGCCCCGGACGGCATCAAGTCTTCCTGGATCTTCGGCAACGCGGCCGACAGGACGTAGCGGTCGATATAGTTGAACAGATTGATCGCCAGCAGCAGGCCCAGCGACAGCCGGGCATTGCGTGCCGAGGCCTGATCCATCGCCGGGGGCGGGTTGCCCGATGTCATGCCCTGTACGGAAGCCGTTTCCATGCCCCCGCCCCATTCGGTAGAATCTAGGTTTTGACTGTTCGTCGACGCGGAGGATTCTCGAATGTTAGGTGCGACTTTGCAAGCGCCGCAGTATATCGAGCGGCTGCAACAGGAACTGGCCCGGATCGATCAAAACCACATGCACCAGATGGCCGACCTGATCTACGAGGCCTGGCGCGACGAAAAGTTCGTCTATATCTTCGGCAACGGCGGCTCGGGCACCACGGCCACGCACATGTGCGAAGACCTGGGCAAAAGCTCGCTCCGCGAACGCGATCTCAAGGACGAGAGCAAAAAGCGGCTCAAAGTCATGAGCCTCACGGACAATCTCGGCTGGATCCTGGCCGTCGGCAACGACGTCGGCTACGACCAGATTTTCGTCCAGCAACTGATGAACTACGGCCGACCCGGCGACGTGGCCATCGCCATCAGCGGCTCGGGCAATAGCCCTAACGTGCTGGCCGCGGTCGATTGGGCCAATCGGCACGGGCTAAAAACCTTCGGACTTACCGGGTTCGAGGGCGGCAAGCTGCGGGCCATGGCGCATTCCGGCCTGCACGTGGGCCTGTCGGACATGGGCATGGTCGAGAGCATTCATCTGTGCGCCTTTCACTGGGTGCTCAACGACGTGTACGCCCGCATCAACGGCGAGGGCCGCTACACGACTTAGCCGCGGCACTTGTGCCGCGCAGTGAATGCCTTGGGTGCCATGCCCACGCCGCGTGGGCATGGCACCCTGGAAGGTTTGATCGAACGACAGACATCTGCACGTCCCCTTGCGATTGACTTATGTTGCTAGGCATCGAAATCGGCGGGAC
Organism: Pirellulales bacterium; assembly: GCA_036509275.1. Lineage (GTDB taxonomy): Bacteria > Planctomycetota > Planctomycetia > Pirellulales > PNKZ01 > DATATB01. The sequence continues at coordinate 4,500 of DATCFX010000531.1, forward strand.
TAAGCTGCAATTGGGCGTCGGCCCGGGCGACGGTTCGTCGCTCGCGGCCCTGGAGCGCTACGACGTCGAGCCGGCACGCGGCGCCGGCGGCATCTTGAGTCAGATTCAAAGCTCGGCCGAACGCCTGATCCTGCGGCACGGCGTGCGGGCCATCGGCGTCGGCTTCGGCGGCCCCGTCGATCCGGCCAGCGGCCGCGTGCTCAAAAGTCATCAGATCGAAGGCTGGCAGGATTTTCCAATCGTCGAGTGGATGCGCTCCGCCTTCGGCTTGAGCGTGGCCCTGGGCAACGATGCCGACCTGGCCGGCCTGGCCGAAGCCCGCTTCGGAGCCGGCAAAGGCGCCAATCCGGTGTTCTACATCACCGTCGGCACCGGCATCGGCGGCGGCCTGGTCGTCGACGGCCAGGTGTATCGCGGCAGCGGCTTGGGCGCGGCCGAACTCGGCCATTTGCGGCCGGGCTTGAATGCCGATCGGCCGGAGCAGACCATCGAATCGATCGCCAGCGGCTGGGGCATCGCCGCCGCCGCCCAGAGCCGACTGCAAGGCCCTGTGTCGCACCGGTTGACGCCGTTTATGGGCGTGGGCCGCCAGCCGGAGACGTTGCGCCAACATTTGATTGCCGAAGAAGAAGCCAGCGAGGAGTACACGGCCGATCTGCTCGAGCGCTGCGACGGCGAGTTGGACCGCGTGACCGCCAAGCTCGTGGTCCAAGCAGCCGCTGACGGCAATGCCATTGCGCTGGACGTGCTGCACCATGCCTGGCAGGTGTTGGGCTGGGGGATCGGCCAGATGATTACGCTGCTGGCTCCGGCGGCCGTGGTCATTGGCGGCGGCGTGTCGCTGGCCGGCGAGGAGCTGTTCTTCAATCCCCTGCGCACGGCCGTCGAGCGGTTTGTGTTTCCGCCGTTTATCGGCACGTATAAGATCGTGCCCGCCGCCTTGGGCGAAGAGACGGTCGTCCACGGCGCGCTGACGTTGGCCGTCATGGGCGCTGAACGGTAACGGGCGAGCGCTCCTGGCGAGCGGCAAGCGCCAGCTTGCCGGTGATCTGCCGCCGCCACATGATGCCGCCCTTGCCTCCCGGCCGACAGGGTTGGTTACTCCCGAAAAATCGGCAAGCTGGCGCTTGCCGCTCGCCTGTAGTGCGGCCAGCGTGCAGCGTACAATGACGCCATGAATCTTGAAGAGCAACTCGAGGCCAGCCGGCAACAGTTGGCGACGCCGCTGGAGCACGTCGGCGGCATCGGGCCGCAGCGGGCGGAGGCGTTCCGGCGGCTGGGGCTGTGTACTGCCCGCGACCTGCTCTTTCATTTTCCCCGCGACTATCAGGATCTGACCCGACTGGACTCGGTCGACCAGTTGCAGGACAAGCAACTCGTGCGGCTGCGCGGCATGGTGCTCGAATCCGAAAGCCGCACAGCCGCTGGTGGTCGCGACATGCTCGGCGTGCTAGTCGGCTGCGGGCCAGGCCGCGTGCGGGCGCTATGGTTCGGGCAGCCCTGGATGGCCACGCGATTCAAGCCCGGCCAGGACGTGTTGCTGTCGGGGCAAGTGCGGATGCGGGGCTGCGTGTGGCAATTGTCGCATCCGCGCGTCGAGTGGATCGAGGCCGACGCCGACAACAGCCGGCCCGATCAGTGGGGCGACCAACTGCTGCCCGTGTATTCCTTGACCGAAGGTTTGAATCAGCATGCCCTGCGGCGGGCGATGAAAGCCGTTTTGCAGGCCTATCTCGACGTGCTCCCGGAGGTCTTTCCTGAATCGTTTCTTACCGAACATGCACTGTGGCCGCTGCGGCAAGCGCTCGAACAGCTTCATTTTCCGGCCGATTCGGCCGCGTTGGCGCAAGCCCGCCGCCGCTTCGTGTACCAGGAGCTGCTGGTGCTGCAATTGGCCTTGGCCCTGCGGCGCCGCCGCGAACAGGATCGGGCCCACGCCGTGGCGCTGGAGCCGACGGCCAAGATCGATGCCCGCATCCGGCGGCTGTTTCCCTTCGAGTTCACGGCCGATCAGCAGCGGGCGATTGGCGAAGTGGCCGCCGA
>DATCFX010000532.1:0-1043 GCA_036509275.1 Pirellulales bacterium
CACATCAGGGGCAAAAAGAGGAGCGGCGCCGGCGAAGCCACAAAAAGGCCGGCATGAAGTATTGCCTGGCAGAAAGGACAGTCTGCCGGCTTGTCGATCGGCGACTCGCCACGCGCCGCCAAAGGGGACGTTATGTGGGACGCGCCGGCACTGCCGGCCGGGAAGACGTGGATGTGGGTTTGCGTGACATAGGACTGCAGCAGGAATCCGAGCGCCGCCACGAACATGACAATCCGTCTGGCCGCGTTGGAGTGCCTGGTCTTAGCTCGTGTCGCCAATCGTCCGTTCAATCCACAATCACCAAAGTTTGTGGGATATTACGCCTATCGGGTACGACTTCACAAGCAGCCGGAGGCTTTGTGCCGACGCTGGCAATCGACCTTAAGCGCAATGGTCGCTGATTTGCCGCCGTTACTGCCACAGCGCGGCGTTGCCCCAGGATGGCAGGAACCTGCCGTCCACGGGCTTGTCGCGCGGCACGATCGGCTGGCGAAGCATTCCGGGAATGAGATTGATCCTCGCCTTGGGGACGGCAATCCGAGGCAAACCACCATCCAGGCTATCGGCCAATGCGCTCGTGACCTTGTCCGCGGCCGATGGCGCCTCGGGCGGCGAGCCGTCGTCGGCCGACTGCAATTCCCCCAGCGGCGAGGCGCTTGCCGCCTTTGTGGTGGTCGGTTGGCTCGCGCTGCCCTTTGCGGTGCCGGTGTCTTTGCTCTTGCCGCTGCTCGCATCGCCAGAGCTGCCGCCCGATTGCGATCCACCGGAACTTCCGCCGCCCGAGTCGGTCGAGTTGCTGGATTGCGCGCCGCCGGAGCCGGCATTTCCGCCCGCGCCACCGCCGGAACCGCCGCCAGAATTTGTCATTGCACCGATGGAGGCCCCTGCCCCAACCGACGGAAGAGCAATGCTTGCAATAACCGAACGAAGCGCCGGCGTGGCCGCAACGGCCGCCACTGCCACGGCGACAGGGTCGGCGGCGACTGGGTCTGCGGCGACTGGATCTGCGGCGACGGGATCTGCGGCGACTGGGTCTGCGGCGA
>DATCFX010000533.1:0-6986 GCA_036509275.1 Pirellulales bacterium
AATCTGCGGATCCACCAGCCGGGCATCCCGCGCGTCGACCAAGCGCAGCAATCGCTCCACCGCCCGCAACGCCGTCAGCCGCTCGGATCCGGACAAGCCCTGTGCCGCGTGCGCCTGCGATTGGATCGTGGCCGGCAAATCGCGATAGAATCTGGCCAAGGCCGCGCCGAGCTGGGCCAGTGCGCGCCAGGCGCGCTCGTCGGCCTCGGGCGTGGCGGCCGCTGCCCTGCGGTCGACAGCCTGTTGCAGTGTTTGTTGCAGGCGCGACCACTTCGAGACGTCGCGATCGGCCCAGCGCACCAGTGCCAGTTCGCACGCCGCCTGCCGCACGACGCGCTGCCATCGCCGCTGGTCAAACGTCGGCGGCATGGTCCGCACCGACGCGACAGCCTGCGGCGCCGGCAAATCGCTGCGCAGCAGGCATTGCTGCAACCGTGCGCGTTGATCGGCTCGCAGCAGCGGCGTGGCCAGCACGTTCTCGATTCGCACAAGATTGCTCGGTTGCGGCCGGTCCCGGAGCCAGCCGGCCACGTCCGCTTGGAGTCGGGCCTCTTGCGCCGCCAACGCTTCGCGCAGGCGGTCGGTTTCGTCGCGCAGACCGGAAGCCTTGGCCGCAGGGCTCGAGAAAAGCTCCTCGAGTTGCTGCGACAATTCAGACATGGCCTGCAAGGTCTGATTCAGATCATCGGCCAGGGCCTCGTTATCCGCTGCCGGTGTCAACGACTGTTCGAACCAATGCAGATAGCGAACGACGCCCAGCACGGCGTCGTTGAGCACGGCGAGCGCGTCGCGCATTTCGGCCGGCTGGCTCTCGTAGCCCGGCCGGACTTCGCCGGCCAGGAACTGCCGCCTGGCTGCCGCCAGGCGCTCGGCAATCGTGCTGCCGCTGGCTGCTGCCACGGCCTCATCGCGCCCGACCGGCGTCAGTGCCAGGATATTGCGGCTCAAATCGTCGGCTAGCGCCTGGCGGTCGAATGCCGTGCCTGCCCGGTAGCGCAATTCATAGCCCAGGATTAACTCCTCGAATTCGCGCCACAAATGCGGTGCGTAGTCGATCGGCGCCCAGCCACTGTGTTCAGCGCGCGTGGCCAAGTGATCGCGTAATTGCCAGGCTGCGTTCAATCGCGCGCGCAAGCCAGCTTCGGCCGGTTGCCCCGTGACCGGTGGCCCTGTTACCGGTTGCCCTGTCGTCGTTTGCGCCGGCGCCGGTGCAGCGTGCTTGACTAGCGGAGGCGCCGGCGCTGCCGGCTTTGCCACTGGCGGCGGATCGGTCGGCGCTTTGACAGCCGCTACCGGCGCGGGCGTTTCTTTCGGCTCTTGCGGCTGAGCAAATGCAGTCTGAACAAAGGACGGGAAATAGCCGTCTGCCCGCGCTTGAGCTGTACTGGCGGGGGTGCGAGCCGGCAACAGCCGCACGTCGGTCGACAACTCGGACACGCGGCCGACGCCGCCGCGCAGCAGGATCGGCGTTTGACTCACGAGCCCGCCACTGGCGTGGTCGGCCCAATTGGCCAGATCGCGTCGCACGAAGGCGTGCAACTCGGCCAGGCTGACCAATCCGTCGCCATCGCTCTCAGCCTGGCCGTTGAGCCCCGCGCTCAGAGCGTACGCGAAGCGCGACCGCTCGAGCGCGTACGACACGAGCGAGGTCTCGGCCAGGTCGTGCGACGAGAGCACCCACAGCGTCGGGTCGGCGATGGCGCGCACTTCGTTTTCGATCAGCCGCGGAAATTCGTTCACAAGCATTCCCAAACGCGGGTCGCTGACCGATCGGGCACTGTCCAGCAGAACCAGCTTTGCCGAGCAGCGGCAACCGCTCACTTGACGCAGAATATCGCCGAGCCGCTGGCGACCGGCGCCGGGGTTGGCGGGATTGAAATCGCTGCACAAGAGATAAGGCACGCCGCCATCGGACATCCCTTGAGCGGTCAGATAGACGATCAGCACGTCTTTGGACCGTTTGACAAAGTTGCGGAGCTGGCCGCCCAGCAGCGACTGCATTGCCTGTGAAGTCTGCAACTCGGCGAGCACCATTGGCGCCGGTTGTGAGTCTCGCGCCAGGAGGTCGGACAGTGACGAAAACCCGTGCAGGTCTTCACTACTGAAGCCTATCGGCGGCACGCTGAGCACTTCGTAATCGACGACGGGAACGGCGACGAAATGCGTCTCGGCGCGAAAGAAGGGCGGAATCAGCAGGGCCGCCAGAACGATTAGCAAGACCACCGCCGCCGTGGTCAGCACGATGCGCGCCACGCGCTTCAAATGCGGATCGGCGCCTGTTGCGCTGCCGGCCCGCCACGAGCGCCGCTCGACCGAAGCCGGTGGTTTGGAAGCAGCCATACGCGTTTTGCCCCGCGAGCCCGAGTGAATCGGTTCACCCCGCAATATCGGCTCTGGCGGCGCGTTGGTCAACTTCCGAGTCGCTGAGGCGATTGGCCAGGCGATGCGCGCGAGCTTGCCCCTGTGAAGTGGGCACCGGTCACGCCCACGGAATCGCCGCTGGGCATGGGGGTATTCGGTTATGCGGCGTCTACGCCGATCACCCGCTCGCCGCCGCAGTAGAGATTGAAGCGGCCGGAGCGCAGAAAGCCGAGCAGCGTCAGGCCGTATTGCGCGGCCAACTCGACCGCCAGGCTCGAAGGGGCGCCGACGGCCGCCATGATCGGAATTCGGGCGACCAGCGCCTTTTGCACCAGCTCGAAACTCGCGCGGCCGCTGACCAGCAGGATCTGCCGCTCGAGCGGCAGCCGGCCGGCCAGCAGTTCGCTGCCGATCAGCTTATCGACCGCATTGTGCCGCCCCACGTCCTCGCGGAGAGCCACGAGCCGGCCGTCGGTTTCGAACAGCGCGGCAGCGTGCAGGCCGCCGGTCTGATCAAAGACGTCTTGCGAGCGCCGAAGTTCGTCGGGCAATCGATGGAATATTTCGGCCGGCACGCGCGGTTCGCCGGCCGCCAGCGGCGTCACGCCGGCCACCGTGAGCGCCGCGATCGAGGTCTTGCCGCAGACGCCGCAACTGCTGCTGGTATAAAAATGCCGCTCGAGCCGCTCGAAATCCACGGGTACTTCCGGCCCAAGCTCGACGCGCACCACGTTGCGCAGCTTGAGCGGCCCGACCGGCGGCCCGCAATGCCGCACGCCGGCCACGTCGGCGGGGCCGCGGATGATGCCCTCGGTGAGCAGAAAGCCGCAGGCCAGTTCGAAATCGGCGCCGGGCGTGCGCATCGTGATCGAGATGCTCTTTTGCTGCCGGCGGCCGTCGCGGCGAAAGACCAGGCGGATCTCCAGCGGCTCTTCGACGGCCAGCAGGTCGCGGCCTGCTTGCCGGAGTTGCCCGCTGACTTTTTCCACCGGCACGTGCGCAACGCTCTGGCCGCTGTCCGACTTTTCGGGCTCGCTGGCCGGCTGGGGCGTGGCAAGATCCATAGGCAGGCGCGATCCGTAGGGCCGGCGAGCCGAGCCGGCCTGGGTTTGAGGTAGAGTCAAACGATCCTGCCGGTGCCGCTCGGCTCGCGGCACCTACGGCGCGGGCGCTTACGCGGTTGTCGGCGCGGCTGCCGGCGCCGTCGTCGGCCGGAGTGTGACGATCATCGACTTGTAGGCTGGTTGATTGCTGCCTTCGGCCACGAGCGCGAGCGGCACCAGCGGGTTGGTCTCGGGATAATACGTCGCGGCGCAGCGGCGGGGAATCCCGTAGGCCACGACCATGAACTGCCGGACGGTTCGCCGCTCGTCGCCGAAATGGCTGGTGATGTCGACCCACCCGCCGTCGGCCAGCCCTAGCTCGGCGATATCGTCGCGATTGAGCATGATCACGTGGCGGCCTCCGTAAATGCCGCGGTAGCGATCGTCTTCGCCATAGATCGTGGTGTTGAATTGATCGTGGCTGCGGAGGCTCATCATCAGCAGTTGGCCGTCGGCCAGCGGAATCCGCGGGATCGGGTGAACCGTGAAGTTGGCCTTGCCGGTATGCGTGGGAAATTCCTGCGTGTCGCGCGGTGGGTTCGGCAAATAAAATCCGCCGGGCTCGCGGATGCGGCGGTTGAAATCCTGGAAGCCCGGAATGACGTGCTCGATGTGCTCGCGGATGCGATCGTAGTCGGCGCATAGGGCGACAAAATCGGTCGTCGTGCGGCCCTCGAGCGTGGCGGCGGCCATGTGGCAGATGATGGCCGTTTCGCTCATCAGCTGCGGACTGGCCGGCGAGAGGATGCCGACGCTCTGCTGTACGACGCCCATCGAATTCTCGCAGCTCACGAACTGCTCGCCGCCGGCCTGCACGTCTTTTTCAGTGCGGCCCAGGCAAGGCAGGATCAAGGCCTGCTCGCCGGTGACCAGGTGATTGCGGTTGAGCTTCGTGCTGATTTGCACCGACAGCCTGCTTCGCCGGAACGCCGCGGCTGCGAACTCGGTGTCGGGGCCCGCGCTGAGCAGGTTGCCGCCTAGCCCGACGAAGACCTTGACCTGCCCCGCGTGCATCGCCTGCATGCCGTGGACGACGTCAAAGCCATGTTTGGCGGGCGGGGTGAAGTCGAACTCGCGCCCCAGCGCCTGCATGAACTTGTCGCTCATCTTCTCCCAGATGCCCATCGTGCGATCGCCCTGCACGTTGCTGTGCCCGCGCACGGGGCAGACGCCGGCTCCCAGGCGGCCGATCTGGCCGCGGAGGAAGTTGAAATTGGCGATCGTCTGCACGTTGGCCACGCCGTTCTTGTGCTGCGTGAGGCCCATGGCCCAGCACGTGATCATCCGCTCGCTACGGGCGGCGATTTCGCCCGCCTCGCAAATCAGTTCCTTCGACAGGCCGGACTGCTCGACGATTTCGTCCCAAGCCGTGGCCCGCAGATCGGCGGCAAAAGCCTCGAAGCCGGTCGTCTTTGCAGCGATGAAGGCGTGGTCCAGCACCTGGCCGCCGGATTGCTCGTCCAGTTCGAGCATGTACTTCATCATGCCCTTGACCGCGGCCACGTCGCCGTTGATCCGCACCGGCAAAAACAGGCTGGCGATGGCCGTGCCGCGGCCGAGCATGTCGCGCGGCGATTGCGGATGCTTGAAGCGGAGCATGCCCGTCTCGGCCAACGGGTTGATGCTGATGATCTTCGCGCCGCGGCGCGAGGCGTTTTCCAGCGACCCGAGCATGCGCGGATGATTCGTGCCGGGATTCTGGCCGATGATGAAGATGCAATCGGCGTGGTCGAAGTCGGAGAGCTTGACCGTTCCCTTGCCGATGCCGATCGAGCGCGTGAGGCCGTAGCCGCTCGATTCGTGGCACATGTTCGAGCAGTCGGGCAGGTTGTTGGTGCCCAACTGCCGGACAAACAACTGGTAGATGAAGGCCGCTTCGTTGCTGGCCCGGCCCGAGGTGTAGAACATGGCCTCGTCGGGGCTGGCCAGCTTGTTCAGCTCGTCGGCAATCAGGCGAAAGGCGTCGGCCCAGGCGATCGGCTCGTAATGCTGACTGCCGCGGCGCAGGACCATGGGATGCGTGATGCGGCCTTGATCGCCCAGCCATTTTTCGCCGCGGGCCGACAGCTCGGCCAACGAATGCTGGGCGAAGAACTCGGGCTCGACACGCTTTTCCGTCGCCTCCCAAGCCACGGCCTTGGCGCCGTTTTCGCAAAACTCGGCCGGATGGCGGTGGCCATCAGGGTCGGGCCAGGCGCAGCTCGGACAATCGAAGCCGCCCTTTTTATTGACCGAATACAGACCCCGGACCGTGCGCGAAATGCCCTCGCGGAGCGTGAACGCGGCCGTCTGAAACAGTGCGTGAAAGCCGGCCGCCGTCTTGTCGCGCTTGCCGACGTGCGGAATTTGGCCATCGAGCGGGTATTGCGCCTCGGCCGGGTGCTCAACGTTGGATTGCGCGGCGCTGGGGGGTAACACCTCTGGTTGCGCGGGCACGTAATGCTCCGGCGGCAGGCTCGGCAAGGCCCCGTGCTGATCGACATCGGCCATCGGAAAGATTCTCGATCGAAGGAAACCGCGGGGCGATTGCCCCCACGTTCATATTATCGTCGCCGACGAGCCCGACTGCCAAGATCGGCAAAAAAGTCGCGGTTAGCCGGCTCATTTTATGAACCGTTCCCCTGCCCAGCGGCTTGTTCCACCATCCGGCCGATGGCGGGCAGCAGCAGCGGGCGGCCGGCGTCCCAAAAACCGTTGTGGTCGGCACCCGGCACGTCGACCCGCTGGACCGGACCGCCGGCGGCCGAGGCCAACTGCCGCAGCATGTCGTATGGCACGAGCGTGTCGAGCGTCCCATGCGCCAGCAAAATCGGGCAATGCACCCGTGGCAGCTTGTCGAGGCTTTCGAAGCGGTGCTTGAGCAGCGGCCGAATCGGCAGCCAAGGATAATGCCCTGCGGCCACGTCGGCGAGGTTAGTGAAGGCGCTGAACATCATCAAGCCAGCCACCGGCTCATGCGCCGCCAGGTCGACGGCCACCGCCGCTCCCAGGCTCCAGCCGGCGACGATGATCTTGTCGGCAGCGACGTGCCGATCGTGAATCAGCCACCGGTATTCGGCCATCGCCGTGTCGTAGCAGCCCTGCTCGCTGGGCTTCCCGCCGCTCATGCCATAGCCGAGATAATCGGCCGCCATGACGTTGGCACCCAAGCGGCGCATATCGTCGATTTGCCCCAGCGCGTCGGACAGTGCCATGCCGTTGCCATAGAAGTACAGGATCGTCGGGCGCCCGGCGGCAGCGGGTCGCGGCGTGCCGTCGGCGTGCAGTGCGGTTGCAAACAGGGCTTTGATCGGCTGGTCGTCGGGCGCCCGCAACTCGATCAGTTCCGCGCCCGCCGGCGGCTGCATGATTTGCGCGCCGGCGGTACCCTGCTTCCAACTGCCGGGGAAAATCAGCGTCGTTTGTAAATTGTAAAACACGATCACCACCAGCAGGTAGAAGATGCAGACGTTCACGGCCACGCGGCGGGCCATGCGTCGCCAGCGAGAGACTGGGCGCGATACGGTTGTCATAGCCGCCGGC
>DATCFX010000534.1:0-7983 GCA_036509275.1 Pirellulales bacterium
CCTGGCGGCCGGCGACGCAATGATTCACCTGGCTGCCGGCTGGCCTGCCGGCCACACGTGGATTGCCGGCCCGGCCGGCTGGTGGGTGGCCGGGTTTTACGCCTGCACCCTGGCTTGGGCCATTGCGCGACAACGCCTGCCAAGACCCCGCCACGCCGTGCTGATGCTGGCCGGCTGGTCGGCGGCCGGCTGCGTGCCGCTGCTGCTGGCCACCCGCCCGCACGACGAACTGGTCTGCACTTTTCTCTCCGTCGGGCATGGCTGCGCGGCGGTGATCGAAACGCCCGACGGCAAAACGCTGTTGTACGACGCGGGCCGCCTGGGATCGCCGTACGGGGCGGCCCACAGCATCTCGGCCTATTTGTGGTCGCGCGGGATTACGCGATTGGATGGCGTGGTCGTGTCGCATGCCGACATCGACCATTTCAACGGCGTGCCCGAACTGCTCGAGCGTTTCCCCGTCGACACGCTCTATCTCACCGAGCACGTGCTGCGGCATCCACCGCCGACGGCCGAGTTGCTGATCGCGGCAGCCCAGGCAGCCGGCGTCCGGCTCAAAAGCCTGTCTGCGGGCGATCTGCTGCCGCTGGGCCGGCGCGTGCGGGCGAGCGTCTTGCAGCCGGCGGCCGAAATTGATTACGGCAGCAGCAACGCCAACAGCGTGGTCCTGCTCTTGGAGTTCGATGGCCGGCGGCTGCTGCTTCCCGGCGACTTGGAAGGCGGCGGTCTGGCCCAACTGCTCGCGCAGCCGCCCATGGCCGTCGACGTGCTGTTGGCGCCGCATCACGGCAGCCCGCGCAGCAGTCCCCCGGAGTTGGCCCATTGGGCCCGGCCGCGCTGCGTCGTCGTCAGCGGCTCGGCCAAAGACGACAGCCGCGAATTGCGGCAGGCTTACTTGGCGAGCGGCGTCCGCGTGCTGCACACCAGCGACTCGGGCGCCGTGACCATCACCAGCAGCCGGCGCACGTTGGCGATCGACTGCTTTTGCCCCGGCCGGTAATCATCGCCGCCGGCCCCGGGGTACGCTCCGGCCCCGGTGCGGGCGGGCTAATCCGCACTTTTGGGGCTCAAGCCCGTCGATTTTACCAATCTTTTACACTGCCGCGACGGGGCCGTGACAACAACTTCGCCGACCTTCTTTAATATTCGTTGCAGGTCCAAGCAGGGCCGTGGCGTCCAAGGCAGTGACATGCTGAGCAGTGGGCATCCAGACAGTACCATTCCAAGCAGTGCCATTCCAAGCTGCGACGGGCGTGCGTCCTGTTGAGGACTTCCGATTACTGGCCCGAGAAAACTTCAACATCTTTTTTTCGAGAGGACATACGTGTCGCCGCACCTGGAACTGGATTCGCCCGTCATCGATCGGCCCGCCACCCAATCGCCGGATTCGGATTTGCAGTGGACCGCCATCCCGCAGCCGCCGGCAACCGGCGCCGCAGCCGTGCGTCAGATTCCGGAGCCGGATGGCCCCTCTCCGAAACACGCGGCCTCGAAGAAATCGTACCCCTGGTCCTTGGGCTTGGATTGGCCGGTGCTCGTTTGGATTGTCGTGGTCCACGCGGGCGCTTTGGCGGCGCCGTTTTTCTTCACCTGGAAGGCACTGGGCGTGTGCCTGTTCCTGTGCTGGTTTACCGGCAGTATCGGCGTCTGCCTGGGCTACCATCGCCAGTTGACACACGGCAGCTTCGCTACCTACAAGCCGGTGCGCTGGCTGCTGGCCTTGATCGGCGGGCTGTCGGGCGAGGGCTCGGCACTGACCTGGGTCGCGAGCCATCGCAAACATCATGCCTTCAGCGACAAAGAGGGCGATCCGCATTCGCCACGCGAAGGCGGCCTATGGAGCCACATGCTGTGGTTCATGCCGGACTACGGCCGCCGGCACTACGATCAGCTCGTCGCCCGTTACGCTCCCGACCTGGTCAAGGACCCGGTGATGCGGCTGTTGCACGCGCTGTTTCTGCCCAGCCACATCGTCATGGGCGCGTCGTTGATGGCCATTGGCTGGTGCGGCTGGGATTTTCACACGGGCATGTCGTTTCTGGTCTGGGGCATGTTCGTGCGGTTGATTTACGTGCTGCACGTTACCTGGTTCGTCAATTCGGCCAGCCACATCTGGGGCTATCGCAATTACGAGACCAGCGACGACAGCCGCAACCTGTGGTGGGTCGGCCTGCTGGCCTTCGGCGAAGGCTGGCACAACAATCACCATGCCTTTCAGCGAATGGCCAGGCACGGCCACAAGTGGTGGGAAATCGACGTCACCTACTGGGCCATCTGCTTGCTGGAGAAACTGGGCCTGGCCTGGGAAGTCGTGAAAAAAGTGCCTCCCCGCACCCGCCCGGCATAGGTCAAAAAAACTTTGCCACTTGCGGTTGAAAATCCACCGGCGGCTGGTAAATTGAGCGGCTTAAGTTGTTGTGAACATTCTAGTAGGGAAAAAAGGTCCTAGGGAAAGTCGAAAAACAAGGTCGGTGCCCCAGTCAAAACCTGGAGTCTGTCGCCGATCACCACCGAGGGAACTACGGTCGCTGATGGCTATCACGAAAGAGCGAAAACAGTCGTTGATCGGGGATTTTCGCCGTGGCGACCAGGACACCGGCTCGCCCGAGATTCAAATCGCGATCCTGACCACCAGGATTGGCGAGTTGACCGAGCACTTGCGGACGCACACCAAGGACTTCGCCAGCCGGCGCGGTCTGTTGGCTATGGTTAGTCGGCGTCGCCGCTTGCTCGATTATCTGAAGCGGGTCGGCCCGCAGCGCTATCTGGACATCATTCGTCGTCTGGAAATCCGCAAGTAAGCTCTCTTCGAGTGGACGGCCGGCGTAGCAGCGTGTGTGCGTTTTGGGCGTCCCGTGGGGTTGTCTGACCCCAAACGACGGGCCGTCCTCTGCACATTGCCTCCCGGTGGCGGCAGCGGGGCCTCCCGGTGGCGGCAGCGAGCGCTTTGTCTCAATTCATGAGGCCAGGCTTTCGCATGGCATCGGTCCTGGCGGCTGGTTGCCGTTGGGCATCCGTCGCTGGAAGCCGTTTTTCCTTTGCCGTCTGGGACGAGCACAAAGGTGGGACAAAACCTTGAAAATTCGCGTTGAACGTCAAATCGGAGCCAGCGTCCTTTCCATCGAAACCGGTTATCTCGCCAAGCAGGCGGCAGGCAGTTGCCTGGTGCAGTATGGCGAAACCGTCGTACTGACGGCGGCAGCCACGGGCCCGGCCCGGCCGGGAATCGATTTCTTTCCGCTCACCTGCGACTATCGCGAGCGCTCGGCCGCGGCCGGCAAATTCCCCGGCGGCTTCCTGAAGCGCGAAGGCCGGCCCACGACCAAGGAAACGCTCACCGCCCGGCTCATCGATCGGCCCATTCGGCCACTGTTTCCCGACTGGTTCAATGACGAAGTTCAGATCCAAAGCTTCGTCATGGCCAGCGACCGCCAGAACGACGGCGACGTGCTGGCCATGAACGGTGCCAGCATCGCCCTGGGCGTCTCGCACCTGCCCTTCATCGGGCCGATCGGCGCCGTCCGGCTGGGACACATCGACGGCAAGTTCGTCCCCTTCCCCACCCAGGACGAGTTGGAAGAGAGCGACCTGGACCTGATCGTCGCCGGCAATCGCGAGTCGGTGCTGATGATCGAGGGTTTTGCCCGCGAAATGCCCGAAGCCCGCATGCTCGAAGCCATTGAGGAGTGCCAGAAATACATCCGCGAACTGTGCGACCTGCAGGACGAGTTGTTTGCCAAGGTCAACGTCCAGAAGCGGCAGTACGAAGTGCCGCCGCCCGACGCCACCTACGAACTGGTCAAGGGTAAGTACTACGACGCGTTCCGCCAGGCCAAGCAAACGGTCGGCAAGCACGCCCGGGCCGATGCCGTCAGCCAGCTCAAGGCACGGGCCCTGGCCGAGTTGATTCCCGATCCGGCCAATCCGGCGATCGCCCCTGGGCAGTTCTCCCACGCCTGGCACGAACTCGAATCGCGGATTGTCCGCGATCTGATTCTGGCCGGCACTCGGGCCGATGGCCGCCGCAGCGGCGAGTTGCGCAACATCGAGTGCGAGGTGGACGTGCTGCCCCGCGTCCACGGCTCGGCGATCTTTCAGCGCGGCGAAACGCAGGCGATGATCACCGTCACCTTGGGCACCAATCGCGACGAGCAACGCGTCGACGGCCTGATCGACGAGTACTCGAAGAAGTTCATGCTCGACTATTATTTCCCGTCGTTCTCAGTGGGCGAAGTGCGGCCCATCCGCGGACCGGGGCGCCGCGAAATCGGCCACGGGGCCTTGGCCGAGCGGAGCGTCAAGCCCGTGCTGCCCGATCCCGAACAGTTCCCGTACACGATCCGCGTGATTTCCGACATTCTCGAATCCAACGGCTCCAGTTCGATGGCCAGCGTCTGCGGCGCGACCCTGGGGCTGATGTCGGCCGGCGTGCCGATCAGCAATCCCGTGGCCGGCATCTCCGTGGGCCTGGTCAAGGAGAACGACGAAAAGTGGGTGCTACTGACCGACATCATCGGCGATGAAGACCACTTCGGCGACATGGATTTCAAGATCGCCGGCACGCAGAACGGCATCACCGGCATTCAGCTCGACCTGAAGATCCGCGGCATCACGCCGCAGATCGTGGCCGCCACGTTCGACCAGTCGCGCGAAGCGCGGATTCAGATCCTGCGTACCATGCTGACTACGATGCCGCGGCCCAACGACGAGATTTCGGCCTGGGCCCCGCGGCTGCTGCGGACGCACATCAATCCCGAGAAGATCGGCCTGCTGATCGGCCCGGGCGGCAAGACCATCCGCGGCATTCAAGAGGCGACCGGCGCCGTGATCGAAGTGGACGACGACGGTACGGTGACCGTGGCCAGCCACGACGCCGAAGGCGCCCAGGCGGCCATGCGTCGGATCGAGGCCCTGACCGAGGCCGTCAAGGTCGGCAAGATTTACGACGGTCGCGTCACGAGCGTCAAGGATTTTGGCGCGTTCATCGAAATCCTGCCCGGCAAAGACGGCCTGTGCCACATCAGCGAGCTGTCCGAGGGCTACGTCAACAGCGTGGCCGACGTCTGCAAGGTGGGCGACGAGATGCAGGTCAAGGTCATCGCCATCGACGACCAGGACCGGGTCAAGCTCAGCCGCAAGCAAGCCCTCCGCGAACTGGGCCAGACCGAACCGGTCGCCAACCAGTAAACGTTCCGCAGGCTGGCGGGCGCGAGCCGCACGTCAGCGAGCGGGAGGCGCAAGCCTCCCGATAAATCGGCAACGAACGATTTGGGTGCCATGCCCACGCCGCCGCGGCGTGGGCATGGTCGTTTCGCCCCAGCCCGACGGCGTCCGACGACACGGTGTCCGATGACCCAACCCCACGCTTCGCCCGGCGGCAGCGAGAATCAGCGGCTGGTCGACCAGTACACCGAGATTGCCCGGCTGGCCGGCGGGCTGGCCCACGAGATCAAGAATCCGCTCTCGACGATCCGGCTGAACATGGAGCTGCTGGCCGAGGATTTCAGCGTCGATCCCGACCATCCGCGCGATCGCCGCGCGCTGCAAAAGATCCTGGTCGTGCAGCGCGAATGCGATCGGCTGCAAACGCTGCTCGACGATTTCCTGAATTTCGCCAAGGTGCGGCGCATCAGCCTCGACCCCAGCGATCTGAACGAGCAGGTCCGCCGCGTGCTCGACTTCTTCAAACCCAAGGCGGCCGAGTCGCACATCGAGGTCATCGACTTTTTGCAGTCCGATTTGCCCAGCGTGCTGCTGGATCGCGAATCGTTCCAGGGCGCGCTATTGAATCTGATCATCAACGCCCAGCAGGCGATGCCCGGCGGGGGGCAATTGGTCGTCAGCACCGAAGTCACGCCGCGCGGCGTCGCGCTGCATCTGATCGACACCGGCTGCGGCATGGACGACAAGACCCTTTCGCACATCTTCGAGACGTTTTACTCGACCAAGCGCGGCGGCTCCGGACTGGGGCTGCCCACGACGCGCAAGATCATCGAAGCCCACGGCGGCCAGATCCTCGTCCAAAGCGAAGTCGGCCGCGGCACCCAGTTCACCATCGCGCTACCCACCCCGCCGCGAATCGCGGAGGCGAGACGTGAAGCTCCGATTACTTGAAGACACTGTGAATGATTGACACGCGCTTTGCCGCACCGCAACATGCTGAGGGAACACTTGACGTGCGTCCTGGAACGTGGGTGAGCAATGCCGTCCGCATCCCTATTACGTTGGCAAAACGAGCGAATTCCTCGACTGATCGAAGTCGATGCACAGTGCGCCGCCACGCTCGCCCTTGCGCCAGCGAGGCCAAACCTGGTCGATGAAAATCTCCGTGCGTACGTGCTGCTTCTGAGCGCGCACTTTCAAGCGTTCTGTCGCGATCTTTACTCCGAGAGTACGCTGATCGTAGTCTCGCGTGTCCGAGCAACACTGCTGGTCTTGATTCAGGCGCAATTCAGCGCTCATCGCAAGCTGGATCACGGCAACCCCAACGCCAACAACCTACGAGAGGATTTTGAGCGATTCGGCTTCACCCTTGACCTCGGGGGTGCCGATCCGGCTAATCTCGTTCGAATCGTTCATCTTGGACAATTGAACAAGTGGCGGAACGTAGCCGCACATCACGGTGCAATCCCGGCCGGCATGCCGCCGTTGAGCCTTCCGCTGATTCAGGGTTGGCGCATTTCCTGCGACGGTTTGGCTAGCTCCCTTGCCGATATCATGTACGATGAACTTAGGCGGATCCTGCGTCGCACCCCATGGTGACGGCTTTTCGAGGAGTAGCTTGGTAATGGCCGCGAAGAAAAAAGTTGTCCCGGCGCTTAAGGTCGGCGACCTCGTAAAAATCCGCAATTATGCCAAAAAACGCGGAATGATTGTCGAGTTGCGTGGGGCCTTGGCGCCGGGTGGAAAGCAAGTCTATCGCGTCATCGTCCGCCGGAAGCCAAAGCCGGTTTACATCGAATTGCGAGAAGATCAACTCGTACCGGCGAATCCCTGAACGGACGGCACTTACGCGGAGGAATGCGATCGTGATCGAGCCCCTGGCGTGCGCTGGCTAAACTGCTCGGTTTGAATCCACACCGACCGGCAGGTGCCACGATGAGCAAAAAATCCAAGTGGGTTCGCAACCTGGCGGCCATGGGCTGTGTGATCTCGGCGCTCGCGCTGATGGAATTCAATATCGAGCTCGAAGATTTGAAGATCGGCAGCAATAATTGGCGGTTTCTTGTCGGCGAGCTCAGCATGCTGCCTATGTTCGCGCTATTGGGCGGCGGCGTCGGTGTTGTGTCCGGCCGGTTTCTCCAGGGCGTGGGGATAGGGGCTGCGGTGGGCGTTCTTCTGGCGGCTGTTACTGGCCTGTGCCTTTGGCTCGATTTCTAGTGAGCAGCCATGCACCCAGCGGCCCGCTTTCGGCTTGGGGGGCGGTTTTGTATGATCGACCCATGCGCTCCGCCAAGACTTCCGAGCCGGCCGAAACCGTGGCGCCGCCGGTGCGCGTCCTGATCGTCGATAATGACGAAGCGCATGCGCAGGCCGTCGCCGAAAGCCTGGAGCGGGTCGGCTACCGCTGCGAAGTGGCCGCCTCGGGCACCGCCGGCGGCGAGCGGATCGAGCGCGAACCGTTCGACATCATCATTACCGACCTAGTGATGAACGACCTGGACGGCATCGCGCTGTTGAAAAAAGCCAAGGACGATTTGCCCGACGCGGAGGTGATCCTGGTCACCGGCCACGGCTCGATCCCATCGGCCGTCAGTGCCATGCAGCAGGGAGCCTTTAATTACCTGCTCAAGCCGCTGGATCTGGCCCAGTTGCGTGCCGTGGTCGAACGGGCGGCGGCCAGCCAGGGCCTGCGCCGGGCCAACGCCGAACTGAATCGCCGGCTGGACGAACGCTTCGGCTTCGAGGGGATGATCGGCTCGAGCCCCAAGATGAACGAGGTCATCAGCCTGCTCAAGCGGATCGCGCCCACCAACGCCAGCG
>DATCFX010000535.1:0-2213 GCA_036509275.1 Pirellulales bacterium
CTACGAGCCGCGGATCGACCGGCAGCGGCACCGTGGCGGTGATGAACTGCCCCACCGTGAGATGCCCCAGCGAGTTGTCGAGCCAGCCGATGACCACGCCCGAATGCTGCGTCGGATCGATGATGTCTCCGATCACGTCAAACGTGCCGGCGACGGGCACGTCGTTGGGATCGGCCTTGATGTCGATCGACCAATGTCGCTGGTCGGGTTGCAAAGCGCGCAACGGGGGCAGATCTTCTTCGTAGACGTTGACCGTGATCTGCACGCGGCTCAGGTCGGCCACCTTGAACAAGTCGGCCGACGGATCCACGATGTCGCCGACGTTGAAGTTCTTCTCCACGATGACGCCGGTCAGCGGCGCGCGGACTTCGGTTTGGGCCCAACTGCGGGCGGCCGCTTTGTCCTCGTGCAGGGGATCGTGGCTAACCTGCGAAGCCTCCTGTTTGACCGTATCGATTTCTTCCTCGGTCAACCGCCACGAGCGCAGCGTGCGCTCGGCCCGGGCCACGGCCACCAGGTCGGATTCGTACGTTCGCTTGGCTTCCTGGATGGTGCGGGCCGGAAAAAGATCCTTGGGGGCCTGTTCCAACCGCGCAAGCAAAGCGCGGTCGACGGAGGTTCGCGTGAGTGCGTCAACCAACTCGCTTTTCTTTTCGCCGACGTCCTTGCTCCAAATGATTGCCAGCACTTGCCCCTTGGTCACATGATCGGCATAACGCAAGGGCCGCATGCCGTTGTGAGACAGGCCTTCCGAATCGGTCGGCCGGTCGGGCACCTGGCCGATCGACGCGACCTCGCCCGCAAAGCGTGCGTGGACGCGGACCATGCGATTGGGATCGATTGTTACCGAGCCGGGCATCAGCAGCGGCGGTGGCGCGGGCGACGGCTGCACCACGGTCGTGCTGACCTGCAACTGCCGCAAACCGTCCGGCGTAAAACGCAGCAGATTTGGGCCGGCCAGTTCGAAGGCACGTGGCGGGCTGCTCATATCCAGCGGCCCGCTCGGGGCAAAAAACGCGCGCTGGATCCGATTCGACAACAATACTACCACGACCGCGATCAATATCCCCGCGGTGAATCCCCCCAGCCACCCGGTCAGTCGCAATCGCAGTCGTAGTCGTCGTACCATAGGTGCAAATGGCCAGCAGGTCGGTCCAAACGGCGGCCGGGTAAAAGCAATGCTCACGCCAGCAGGGCCACATCTATTCTACCATGCCGGCCGGGCGTGGGGGTGGGCGCCGATGGCTTACACCCGGCGAGCGTGATAAGCTGGCACCCCATGAAGCCGGAACGTTCTCGCCCCCAGGTGCTGCTCACCGATTACGCCTGGCCCGAGTTGTCGATCGAGCGCGGCGTGCTCGAGGCGGCCGGCGCGGAGCTGGTCGTCGCGGATCGCAGCGACGAAGCGTCGCTGGCCGAACTGGCGGCCCGGGAATCGGTTGCCGGAATCATGACGACTTGGGCCCGGGTGACGGCGGACGTGATCGGCGCTTCGCCGCAATTGCGGATCGTAGCTCGACTCGGCATCGGCCTGGACAACATCGACGTGGCGGCGGCCACACGCTTGGGCGTCATAGTCACTAATGTGCCCGACTATTGCCTGATCGAAGTTGCCGAGCACACGCTGGCCTTGATTTTGGCCCTCGCCCGCAAGATCGGCCACTATCACTGGCAGACCAAAACCGGCGTGTATGCCTTGCCGGTCTCGCCGCCGCTGCGGCGTTTGCAGGGCCAGACCTTGGGCCTGATCGGCCTGGGCAACATCGGCCGCATGGTGGCGGCCAAGGCGCAATCGCTGGGCTTGCGAGTCATCGCACACACGCGCACTCAGGCGACCGAACTGGCCGGCGTCGCGTGGCGGCCGCTGGACGCACTCTTGGCCGAGAGCGATTTCGTATCGCTGCACGTGCCCGGCACCCCCGCGACGCGGCAATTGATCGCCGCGCGTGAGCTGGCCTTGATGAAACCCACGGCGTACCTCATCAATACGGCGCGCGGCGCGGTGGTCGATCATCGGGCACTCGCCGCGGCGCTGGTCGCGGGCCGGCTGGCTGGAGCCGGTTTGGACGTGCAAGATCCCGAGCCACCCAATTTGGCAGCCCCGCCCTGGAACGACCCACGCGTGATCGTCACGCCGCACGCGGCATTTGTTTCCGAAGAGTCGCTGGCCGACCTGCGCCGCAGGGGCGCCAGCCAGGTTGCCGATTGCCTGG
>DATCFX010000536.1:0-1024 GCA_036509275.1 Pirellulales bacterium
AACGTTCTCTCCACTGGGACCGTCAATAATCAGGGGGGCAGCGTGAAAAACAACGGTGGCACTGTCACCAACCAAGGCGGAACCCTCGCCCATGCGGGCGGCGACACGATCACGGGAACCGCCGCCCCCGGTACGACGAATACCGGTAACAACCCGACCGGCAATAATCCCAACGGCACCAATCCGAATGGCACCAACCCGAACGCAACGGACCCCAACGGTGTCATTGCCACTGGCTTTCCCGCCCCGTTCGGCGGATTTGGCGGTGGCTTCCCCTTCGGCGGCTTCGGCGGTGGCGGCTTCGGCGGTGGCGGCGGCTTCGCTGGCCCGGCCATGGGTGGTGGCGCCATGAACCCTGGCATCCCCAACGGCGGCACGCCTGCTGGTGACATAGCCGGTACCCCGGCCGCCATGGCCGACCTGGCCGTCACGGACATTGCAGTGATCGATAATGGCGATCCGGTCCAGCATCTCGGGCCGAGCTACCGCATCACCATCGCCAACAACAGCACGGTGCCGGTAAACCAGCAGTTCGATGTCACGTTGCTGGCCGGCAACACGTCGCAGCCCTCGGCCGACCTGCCGCGAGTTTCGACTCGGCTGATGGGCTTGGCCCCGGGCCAATCAACGCAAGTTGTACTGCGGGAGCCGGCCGGTACGACGTTCAGCTACTTGTTCCCGATCGTGGACAATGCCCAGGAAGTGCCCGACGCCAACCCGGCCAATAACCTGGCCGCCGTTGCCGCGACTCCGACGCAGGCCCAGTAAGCCGCCGGTGGCTGGTTTCCCGTGCCCAACGGCTCTAAGCTCGCGGGCACGGGAAACGAACCTCGAGAATAGCTCTTCGCGTCCGCCGACGTTCCGCGTCGGCGGACGCTCAGCCATGTATGCCGAGCATGTTTGACAGTTTGAAGGTGCAAGTCCTTTAACCAGCCTGATGGAGGTGAAGGTTTAGCGAAGTGCAAGGGCGACGTCGCGAGGCGTCGTCTGAAGGAAGCATGGAGCAAAGCCGCGGCCTGACGTA
>DATCFX010000537.1:0-3820 GCA_036509275.1 Pirellulales bacterium
TGCCGAGCCGGTCCAGACACCGGCGCGCGAAGTTCCGATCGGGCCCGGCGGGCGCGAGATGCCTGCTGCCCCGACGCCTCCGGCTTCCAAGCCGGCTCCCAGCGCGCGGTTCAATCCGAGGCAGACGAATCCGGCACGCCAGCAGTCAGCCACGCGGAAGTCCGGCGCGCCCATCCAGCCGAAAGCCCTGATCACGACGGCGCCGGCTCGGCGCCCCGCGGTGGTTAATGCTCCGCAAACGGTCCGGCCGGCGGACCAGGGTTTTTCGCAATCCGCCCCACGCGTGCCGGTCGCGAACCCGAAGCGTGTCGTGCGTCCCGTGCCGATGCCGGTCACGGCCGTGCCGCCCAAACGTGGGCCGCAACAGCCCCGGGCCAACGTCCGGGCAACCCGTGCCCCCAGGCCCACGCTAGCGCCAACGCCGGCCCCTGCCCGAGCCGCTCAAATCGAGCCGCCAGACGAAGTGCCGCCGGGTGTCCGGGTAACGATCGCCCCACGGCGGACGGCGCCGGGCGCGATGCCCCTTCGTCAGGCTTCCAGGAACATATATCAGGTCCAGCCGGGACAGGGCGTCCGCCAGACCAATTACACCTCCGGACCGAACGGCGGCCAATAACCAACCGGGGCTCGGCGTTGCTCCTGCGACCTTCCAGAGTGGTCGCAGGACGTTGCTCTTCGCCGGCAATTGGGTGCGTCGCTGGCGCTGGACGCGCCCTGCATCCAGCCCGAATTGCAACCCTGAGGATCGACCGAAAAATAACCTCCATTTCCTCCGGCCCCTCACCCTCCCCTCTCCCGCAAGGGGAGAGGTGTTGCGGACAAGTTATTTTTCGGTTGGTCCTGAGCAGCCCGGCCGCTGGCCTGAGGTTGCTTGCGTCCGTCTGACGAATGTGGTCAGATTGAAATTGCCGATCTGCCCCGGCCGAGCGCGTCTACGTACGAAGAGTTCGCACTCTGCGAGGCCTCCTGCATGTCTTCTGACGATCGTGGCGGGCTCCCCGATCGCCCCAGTGAACGTCCAACGCGCTCGGGCTGGCGGGGAACTTCGCAACCTGAAACCACGCGCTACCGCTGGCAAAAGGACTGGACGCGGCAGCAGGACCAGAAACAGCGCGGCAACCTGTTGCGCCATCGGCTCAAGATCGCCGGCTGGTCGCTGCTGGCCGCCGGGCTGATTGCCGCCGTGCTGGCCGTGGCCTTGTTCTTTCCCAAAAAGACGCCGGTCATCGCCGCCGCCGTGACGGACTACGCGCTGCCGCTGCCGCCCAATACTTGGGTCCGCGACGATCTCGATCGGCTGGCCACGCTCGATCGCCGCAGCCTCTCGCTGACCGAATTGTCGGACCAGTGGTCGACCAAGGAGCGAGGGTTAAGATCGCTGGCCGCCCAGATGGCAAAAACGTCGCCGGGCGGTCCCAAGCGCGACGTCGTCATCATTTACCTGGCCATGCACGGCACCGTCAACGCAGCCGCCGAGCCGTGCTTGTTGCCGGCCGGCGCCTCGCCGCTGGACGAGTCGTCCTGGCTGACGGTCCGCGAACTGCTCCAGACGCTCAAAGATCAGCCGCTCCCTCCGGCTACTAAAAAGCTGCTCGTCCTCGACGCCAGCCGGATGGATGCCAACTGGGGCATCGGCCTGCTCTACAATGGCTTCGCCGAGCGCCTGCAGGCCGTCGTCGACGATGTGCAGGTCCCCAACCTGGCAATTCTCAATTCGGCTGGGCCTGGTCAGATCGGCAGGTGTTCGGAGTTTCTCAACGGTTCAGTCTTCGGCTATTTCTTTTGGCGCGGTTTGCGGAGTGCCGCCGACAGCGAACAAGGGGGTAACGACAACGGCCGCGTGTCGGTCCGCGAGTTGCATCATTATTTGAAGAGCCAGGTGGGCCGCTGGGCCCTGGCCAACCGCCAGGACGTGCAAGAGCCGATGCTCGTCGTGCCGGCTGCCCAGCAACTGGATTTCGATCTGGCGTGGAACGAGCCCGAAAGCGTCGATCCGGTCGCCGAGCCGCCGGGCGAATCGGGCGGCGATCCGGTCGCCGCGTTGTGGCAGCGGCATCGCGCGTTGCAACAAGGCAACGTGCCGCGGCGACATCCGCTTGGCTGGCAAAACTTCGAGCACAAGCTGCTCCGCATGGAGCAGTTGCTGGCCGGCGGAAAGGACGACCGCCGGCAAGCCACGGAGTTGCGGGCGGAACTCGAAGTGCTCGCAGCCGCGCTGGCGCGGCCCGATTTCGAGAGCTTCGACCCGCACAGCCTGCCTTTACGACCGCTGCTGAAGCCCGAAGCGGCTCCCAGCGTGGACGCGCGCGACCGGGCACTGCGGCAATTGAATGATCCGGCGGCGAAATTCGCCCTCGAGCCGGCTTGGACCTACGCCGGCCGGGCCGCGGTGGCTTGGAACTGGGCGCTTGAGAACCCGCAGCATGACAAGCTCCGCAGGGCGCTGGCATTTGCCGGCAAGCCGCAGCGGGACAGTGGTGCCGGGTTCGTCGAAATTCATTTTCTGCGCATGCTGGATCAGCACCTGGACGCGGAGACATGGACCACGTCGCCCGCGCTGCTAGCGCAGGCACTGGCTCTCGAGGATCGGGCC
The DNA here is from genome assembly GCA_036509275.1 of Pirellulales bacterium. Classification (GTDB taxonomy): domain Bacteria; phylum Planctomycetota; class Planctomycetia; order Pirellulales; family PNKZ01; genus DATATB01. The sequence goes on from DATCFX010000537.1 coordinate 2,594, forward strand.
CAGCACGCGGCGGCGCCAGCCGACGAGCGCGCGCTGCCGCACTTGCGTGCCATGCTCGACCGAGGAGACGTTACCCGCCGCGTGGTCATGGACGAGTTGTTCGTCGGCGATCAGGATGCGCTCGCGCGGATGCGCAGCAGCGCGGTAGAAGCCGACCGCGCGTATCAGCTCGCGCTCACCACTGGCCGCCAATGGATCGAGGCCTGGCAGGCATATGACCAGGCCTGTGCCGAGCTACCGTACCTGGCCGAGTGGCTGCTGCGGCGTCCAGCCGCCGGCGCGGCGGCTCTCGATGCTCAGGCCGCTCGCCAGCTAAGTACGCTGTGGCCCTTGATCGCTCAGTTGCGCAGCATCCTGAACTCGCCAACTGGCAAGCCCGCGACCGTCGATGCAATGCTAGCCGTGTACCGGCCGTTGGCTGCCGGCCTCGCCCAGTTTCGCAAGCGCTACGACGACGAATGCTATCGCCTGCAATTCGAAACCGGCGTCGACCAGAAGACGGCCCGCGACCTGGCCGAAGTGTTGGCCGTGCCGTTGGCGACTGGCGAAGTGCGGATCGAGTTGCGGGCGGCGCTGGCGCGGGTCGATCGCGAGCTCAACAGCCGATCGCGGCAAGGCGTGGGTTATGACGTGCCAGCCCCTTCGACGGCGGGCGACGGCACACCTTGGCGCCAGCAGCTTGCCGCGTTGCCGATCCATCCGGCCGTGGCCTTGCTTGACCATCGGGAGGAAATCGATGCGGCGCCCGGCGCCCAGCCGGACGACGCCCTGGCGGCCGACCCACTGGAGCAATTGAAAACGTGCAGCCGCTCGGGAGGTCGCGTTCGCGCGGCGCTGGCCGCCGTGATCGAAGAAGTCCCGCGGTTGCTCGCCACCGATCCGCAGCCCAAGCCGGAGGCTCAGCGCCCGGCGTTGTCGGCACATGACCGCTGCCGCCGTGCCGACGGTCTCAGTCGCCGCGCAGCGCCGCTGTTGGGTCAGCTTGACTGGGCCGTCGACGACATGGATCCCGCGCTGGCGCTGTGCCGCTGGGACATGCATGATCTGTTGTTATGGCAGGCCGAGCGCACCACGACCGATTTTTGGGGGCCGGCGGAACCGGGGCAGACATCGTTCTTCGCCCGCGCGGCCGAAGACTACCTGCGCATCGCCGAGCGGATTCTCCGATCGGCCGCGTCCGATCGCGAGCAGCTCTCGCAGCGCTTGACCACGATCGAGGCGGCCGAG
>DATCFX010000538.1:0-1637 GCA_036509275.1 Pirellulales bacterium
GGGCGTAGATTGGCTTCGTAGCGCCAACGTGCAATCATTTACGCCCGGCACTTCGCCCGGCGTGACGCTCGCCAGCCCGTTCTTTACCACGAGCCGCGACTCGTATGTCCAAGGCTTTCAGTCGGTGTCGAGCTACTTGCAATGGACTCAGCGGTGGGGCATGTTCATCGAGTTCTACAATCTCTATTATCGCGGGTCCTCGAACGACCGGCCGCAGTACTACAACGACTACGGCTTGTATTACTACATCTCGCCGAACTTGCAGCTCGACGCTCGCATCGGCTACCGGCTCGATCGCCAGGTGAGCGAATTCTTTTCCGGTGCCGGCATTTCGACGCGGTTTTGAGCCGGCCGCACCGTGGCGCGCGGGAAATGCCGATTCTGCCGGCGGCAGTGCCAGCCAATCGAATGCGGCGCGCGGCGGATCACCTTGCGTCGCCGCGGCCATCTGGTCATGCTAAATGACAGCGATTGGGGGGACTTTTCAGCCTGTTGGCAAACTGTCGGGGTACGTCGATGCTACGAGGTCAGCACATTGGATTTTGGGGTTTGCTGACCGTGCTGCTGCTGGCTGCCCCGGTGCTGGCGGCCGAGCCGGGCACGAAGCACGACGCGCTCCCGCCGATGATCGAGGAGGTGCTCGAGCAGCCAGCCGACTTCGAACTGGCCGACATGCCGCTGAACGACTTTGTCGCGCTTCTCAAGGAGCGCTACCGGCTTCCCGTGATGCTGGACCGCGTGGCGCTGGAGCAGGCCGGCGTGGGGCTGGATATCAAGGTCAGTTGCCATCTCAAGCAAGTGGCGCTGCGCTCGGCCATTACCTGGGCCCTGCACGCCCACTCGCTGGATTGGGTCGTCCATGACGGCGTGCTGCTGCTGACCACTCGCGACGTGGTCGACAACACGATGACGACGATGGTCCACGACGTCAGCGATTTTGTAGCCGGACGCGGCGAAAAGGAAGACGCCGACGCCGCGCTGAAACGCCTGGAGCAGGTGGCCAAAGTCGTCGAGGCCACCGTGTTGCCCAGCAGTTGGATCGAGGCCGACGGCGAGGCTTCGATCGAGCCGTTGGAAATCGGAGCGGCTCGCGTGCTGGTGGTTTATCAAAACCGCCGCGGCCAGGAAGCCGTGGCGATGCTGCTGGACGACCTGGCCTATTGTGCCGAAGAACCCACGCCCGGCTCGCCCAAACGCCAGGATAACGCCCACACAAAAGTCACCGCCTGGCAGCGCCTCCGGGCTCGTTGAGGCTCGACCAAAAAAATCCCGGTCCCTCACCCCGCTCTCCGCAAAGGCCGATGCCTTTCTGCGATTGGACCCTGGGCGAGCAGGTTGCCCTTTTTGGCACCACCCGAGTGTATGAGCGGCCGCTCACGCGGCTACCGTCGAAACGCTGCGTCCCTGCGCTCGCTTCGGGCGCCTTCGGCATGCCAGATGCTTCTCTCGTCGCATTTCAGCCTCGGCGTCATTGCCCAAGGCGCTGAATTTTGCACACGAGATAGGCCCTTATGCGCATCGACGATGGCACGAAGCGGGTCGTGATCGAAGACGTCCGGCCGGAAGTGGAAGGCGGACGTTTTCCCATCAAGCGTATTCCCGGCGAAAAGATCACGGTCGAGGCTGCCGCCTTTTCC
>DATCFX010000539.1:0-5796 GCA_036509275.1 Pirellulales bacterium
CAGCGCCCGCGGCCGCCCAAACCGCCCCTCGAGACCACGCTGGACGCGAACCAAGACGGCGAAATCTCGGCCAGCGAGATGGACGCTGCTCCGGCCGCATTGCGCAAGCTCGACAAAAACGGCGACGGCAAGCTGACGCCCGAAGAATATCGGCCCCGGCATCCGCGCCGCGGCATGGGCCCGCGCGATGGCGACAGTGGGCGCCCGCCGCGGCCGCGCGATGGCGACCAGGGCCCAGACAAACAGGACAACTAGCGCCCACTTAGGATCGACCGAAGAATAACTTCTCCTCAAACCCCTCGCCCCTTGCGGGAGAGGGCAGGGAGAGGGGTCGGCAAAAACGGAAGTTATTTTTTGTTCGATCCTTAACCGGCCAGGATCCTGGACCGCCTCGTGCAGTATCGCCCGAGGCACACTCGCTCGGGCGTTGGGGCCGACTGCCGAGGCGTGTCCAGCTATTTCTGCTGGCTCTACTTACTCTTTCCGGCGACGATGTGGCCGGTGCGGGGATCGAGATACGGGATGACGCCGGTGTAATCGACGGCCACGCTGGAGCGCATCTCGCCGGCCAGGCGTTGGAAGGTGGTCTTGGCAAACGCGGGGGCCAGCGTGTCGCGGACTTGCTCCCAGGTTTCGTCGCCCGGCTTGATCTCGGTACATTCGATCAAGTGCAAGCCGTAGGGCGTCACGACCGGTTGGCTCAGTTCGCCCTTTTTCAGCTTAAAGGCGGCCGCCGAAAATGACTCGACCATCCGGTTGCGGCGCGGAATGAAGCCCAGGTCACCTCCCTGCCGGCGGCTCGGGCCATCGGAATAGCGCTGCGCAGCTTCGGCAAACGACATGCGGCCGGAACTGATCTCCTGCCGAATCATCAACGCTTTGCTTTCCAGCGCCGCCACGGCGGCGCGGCTGCGCGAGGCGTCGGGCCGCACGAGAATATGACTCACCCGGACTTCGGTGCCGTCGAACTCGGCGCGATGCGCGTCGAAATACGCGCGCAAATCGGCGTTGGTTACCGTCTGGGTTAGATACTTGGCCCAGCGCACGTCCCAAGCCAACTGCGTACGGAACTCCTCGAGCGAGATTCCACGAACGGCAAGGGCGGCTTTCAAACCACCGGGTTTGCCCGCGGCCTGGTCCTCGACCTTCTTCATCGCCGCGGCCATTTCCGCCGCGCTGGCCGAAATCTTCTCGCGGTCCAAATACCTGCCGACCAGCTTGCGGTCGACCAATTGGGCCAGGGCCTGCGCTTCGATAAACGCGGTGGTTTGCGCCGTCACTTGGTTCTCGGCCAGGACGTGGTGGACGAATTCCAGCACCTGCCCGACTTTGATCGCCTGACCATCGACCGTGGCCGCCACGGCATCGGGCGGCGGCGGCGCAGCCGTACGATCCTGGCCAGCGGCCGGCTGGCCGTGTGCAGCGATGGCCCACACGGCGAGCAGGACCAGAAGCCCCCAACAGCGTTCGCCTGGTCTCACGGTAGCTTGATATCCTTGAGTTCGAACGGCAGCGTGATATTGGCGATCGACGAGGGCGTGCGGTAGACGAACGTATATTTGGCTAGCCCTTCCGGCGGGGCAAACAAGTACGCTACGCCCACTTCGCTTTCGCTCTGGCGCGTGGTTTCCATGCCGGCGTAAGGCAGCTTTTCGCCACCGTCGGCGGCTTCCAGCCAGGCCTCGTTGTTGAAGACCCAGGTGCGGTGCGATTCCAACGCCTGGCCGGGCTTTTCGAACTTGACCCGAATCGAGATCTCCCAGATCGCGTTGTTCTTGTGGACCGAATCGAGCACCACCGCCACGCCCGCGTGCCGCTGCTCCGTCCGCTTCGCCTGCTCCAAGCCCGTGAATCGAAAATCTTCGACGCGGCCCGGCACCATTGCCCGCAGCCAACCATTGAGCCGGCTGATTCGCCTCACGCCGCGCGGCGGCAAAACGAAGTTGATCGGCAGCGTGGCGGCGTAGGTTCCATTGTTCGTGTTGACTTCCAACTCCTGCCCAGCACCCGACAATGGCAGCTTCTGGCCATCCTCGTCGACGGCCTGGATGCGATCGCCGGGCAGAAACAGGGCAATTGGCTTCAGCCGCGGCTCCCACGCCACTTCGAGCTGCAAGCCCAAAACGTCGAGGCTCGGATTGCGCAAATCGCGGAGGCCCGTCAGCCGGGTCGCCTCGATGCGAAAGGCGCCGGCGTAGCTGATGCGGCCGCTGCTGGCCAGTTGCGTGTCCGAGCGATTGGCCAGTGCGATGCCCGGCTCGCCGGAGATTGTCTGCATCGCCAGGCCCGCGCGGTCGAGCACGTCGTCCAGCGCCGGCCAAAACGGCGTGTTCTGGAAGTGGACGCTGAGCAGTTCATTGCGTGCCGCCTCGCCGAATTGCGGGCGGAGATCCACCAGCTTGTTGCCGCTTTGCCGGGTGAGGGCCGCCAGCACCTCGCTCAGCGGCAGGCGCTTGGCATCGAGCGTGATGTGCGCAGCCTGCGTGCTAGCCTCGGCACGCGCCTGCTCGAATTCGTCGCGCAAGCGCCGCACGCGCAATTGCACCTCGGCCGGCAACCGCTCGTCGGCCTGCGGCAACAGCCCCACGATGCTAGGTCCCAACGTCCGCAACTGCTGCTCGGCATCGTCGCGGCGGGCTTTTTGCGCTGCATCGAGTTCGCGCACCAGCCGGCGCACCAGCGCGGCCTGCTCGGCATCGGGCGGCGAATCTCCCGGGACGCTGCCCGTCTGGCCAAGCGCAAGGCAGCCGGCGATGACGCAAACTGTGAACACGTGTTTCCTTCTGGCAGCGTCGAAAGCCCCGCCTACGAAAAATCGCGGGCCACAGGCCCGCGGCGAACTTATTTTAGCCGCTGGCCCGACGGCGTTCCACGATTTCGCGCCGTAAAGTTGAAGTGCCATGTTCGTTGCGCCGTCGATCCGCCGTGCCGCTCTGCTGATTCTGCTGGCCTCTTGGCCGGCGGACCAGACCTGGGCCGCCAGCGGCGCACGCACCACTCTGGCTCTGGAGATGGGCAGCGTACGGCTCGAGGGCTTTGCCCTGGCGCGCACCAGCAGCACGCTGGAGCTGATGGGCCGCGACGGACGGCTGTGGTCGCTGCCCAACGACAAAGCCCAGTCCGCCCGGCAAATCTCGCCGAAATTCCGCAGCTACACCGCCATGGAAGTCCGCGAGCGGCTCACGCGCGAACTGGGCAAGGCGTTCGAGGTCACCGGCACCGGGCATTACCTGGTGGCCCATCCGCGCGGCGCGAAGGATGTCTGGAGTCCGCGCTTCGAGGACCTCTACCGGCATTTTATCCATTACTTCTCGGTGCGGGGCTTCCAGCCGCGCGAGCCGGAGTTTCCGCTGGTGGCCATCGTCTGGCCCGACCGCCAGCAGTTTATGCGCTACGCGGCCCGCGAAGGCGACCCGATCGGTGCCCGCGTGCTGGGCTATTACTCGCCCAAGAGCAACCGCATCACGCTGTACGATGCCGGCGGCACGGCCAACAGCGCGGCTTGGCATCAGAACGCCGACACCATCATCCACGAAGCCACGCACCAGACCGCCTTCAATACTGGCGTCCACCGCCGCTTTGCCCAAACGCCAAAATGGGTGGCTGAAGGCCTGGGCACGATGTTCGAGGCGCCCGGCGTGTGGAAGTCGGAGAGCAACCGCCGCTTCGAAGATCGCATCAACCGCGGGCGACTACGCGACTTCCAGCATTTCGCCTCGTCGCTGGCTCCCGGCGCCCTGCCCGAGTTCGTCAGCTCCGATCGGATGTTCACGTCCGATCCGGCCCGGGCTTATGCGCTCGCCTGGTCGCTCTCGTTTTTCCTGGTCGAGACGCAGAGTCACCGCTACAGCGATTACTTGCGTCTCACGGCTCGGCGGCCGGCCTTCGAGAACTATTCCGCTTCCGCCCGGCTCGCCGACTTCACCAGCATCTTCGGCAACAACTTTGCCCTGCTCGAAAAGCGCTGGCTGCAATTCATCTGCGAGATCAAGTAGCCGGCCGCTGTTTTTGCCACGTCGGCTCAAGCGCGCGGGGCCGGACCGAGGGTTTGGCCGGCGCTGAGGGCGATGGGCATGACCAGCGTTTCATCGTGCTCCAGCGGCAGTTCGCGGCGGCGCATGCGGTCCAAGAGTTCGGCAGCGTGGCGGCCGATCTGCATCTCGTCGATCGTCACGCTGGTGAGCAGCCGCAGGGTCGGCGTGCTGCGAGCGGTGCCGCCAAATCCGATCAGCGAGATGTCTTGCGGCACACGCAGGCCGAGCCGCGCCAGGGCCAGATAAATCGACTCAGCTACCGAATCGAAGGTGGCAAAGATCGCCGTCGGCCGATCCTTGCGGTCGAGCATGGCCGCCAGCGCGGCGAGCAACGCTTCTTCCAGGCCCGTCGCTGGGCCAGCCGCTTCGCTGCCAAAATAAATATCGCGGGCCGCCAGCTGCTTGGGCGATGCCAGCTCGGCTTTGATTCCGGCCAGATACGCGGCCGCCGCCTCCGATGGATGCGGCGCAAAGAACGCCAGCCGCTGATGTCCCTGCTCGCGCAGCGTGCGCGCGGCCAGGCGGCCGACGTTCTCGAACGGGATCGCCAGCAGCGGAGCCTGGATGCCGTCGACCCGGCGATGGCAGAAGACCACCGGAATGCCGGCCTTTTGCACTTGCCGCAACTGATAGGCAGGCGTGGCCGGCGCGGTCACCGGCACGATGGCCAGCCCCGCCACTTCCTTGTCGATGAGCTGCAGAATGATGTTGCCCTGCCGGTCGAGATCGTTGTTCGACTGGCAGACCAGGATCTGATTGTGGACGCGCCAGGCGGCTTCGTGAAAACTGCGTTGCAGCGCAGGGTAGAAGGCCGGCTCGGTCTCGGGCAACACCAGGGCAAACACGTCCAGCCCGCGCCGCAGCCGGCGCGGCGCTTGCTCGTCGATGAACGTGCCCTTGCCTTGCACCCGGCGGATCAGGCCGTCGCGTTCCAGCGCAGCCATGGCCTGGCGTACCGTGCTGCGCGCGATTTTGTGCCGCAGGGCCAACTGCTGCTCCGTCGGCAGGGCGTCACCTGGTTTGAGCCGGCCGGTCCGCAATTCCTCGACGATCGACGCGCGCAGCCGCTCGTATTTCGGCTTGCCGTCGGCCGGTTCCGACCCGGGCGAGCGCTGAAGCTTGGAGACCATCTTTTGGGCACCGGCAGCGGGCGAGTGGAAATGAGACGCGAAACAAAATGAGGTGACGACCCAAAAAGGATCGTAAAAGGTAGGTACTACAGTGTCAAGCATCATCCGTGCCATCGATGGTCTCAGCGGTCGCAATCCTTCGGCATATTTGCCGATCAAAAGCATTTGACACCGCCCGCCAGCTGGATATGGTGTTGTACGTATGACATGAATGGTTCTCGTTTCAGCGGAGGCCGGAGCGTGGCGCAAATCGAGCCGACAACGCGGCGCATTCCGCGCTCCCTGGAGCTGTTCGCGCGTGCCGAGCGGCTGATTCCCGGCGGCACGCAGTTGATTTCGCGCCGCCCCTCGCGATTTGCCTACGGCGTTTCGCCCATTTACGCGGCCCGGGCCAAAGGCGCGCGTTTCTGGGATGTCGATGGCCACGAATATATCGACTGGGTCAGCGGCATCGGGTCGATCATCCTCGGCTATGCCGATCCGGTGGTCGACGAAGCGGTGATCCGGCAGATCGCCCAGGGCACGGTGTACTCGATCAACCACGAACTCGAGATCGAACTGGCCGAGGAGTTGGTTTCGCTGGTGCCGTGCGCCGAAATGGTGCGCTACGCCAAGGGGGGCGGCGACGCGTG
>DATCFX010000540.1:0-2932 GCA_036509275.1 Pirellulales bacterium
GCCGATTTAGCTTGTTGTTCATACGACCCGCTTATCGTACGTGGCGGGCGCGAGTCGGTCAACGAAAGCACCTGCCCGGGCAGCGTCCGGACATGAATGTCTTGCTGGGGGAAGGGCAATTCGATGTTGGCCTTGCGGAACGCGTCGTCAATGGCGAGGTTCAGCGAGTGCCGCACTTTGGAGAGCTTGTCGAGACTCGGTAAGTAAACGTGCAGTTCGAGCATCAAGCTGCTGTCGGCAAATTCCACGAATGTGGCGGTGGGCGCCGGATCGGGCAGTACCAGCGGGTCGTGGGCTGCTGCTTCGAGCAGCAGTCGCGTCGCCTGCTGCACATCGGTGCCATAGGCCACGCCCAGCTTGATCGACAGCCGGATCATCGAATCGGTGAGCGTCCAGTTAACGACCTGGCCGGTGATGAATTCCTTGTTGGGAACGATCAACTCCTTGCGGTCGCCATCGATGATGGTGGTGGCTCGACTGCGGATCCGGCTGACCGTGCCGGTGACGCCACAAATCGTGACCGTGTCGCCCACACGCACGGGCCGCTCGAAGAGTATGATCAGGCCCGACACGAAATTCGCAAAGATCTCCTGCAGGCCGAAGCCCAAACCCACGGTCATGGCGGCCGCCAGCCATTGCACGTTGGCCCAGCCAATGCCGATCATGCGGCTGGAAGCCACGATGCCGACGACAATAATCAGGTAGCGGCTGACGCTGGTCAGCGCATAGCGGCCGCCGGCATCCAGCGGCAGATGTTGGAACCAGGCAATTTCCAGCAGGCCCGGCAGATTCTGGCTTCCGGCGATGGTCATCAACACAATGACCAGGCCCAACACCAGATCGCCCACCGTGACCCAATGCGTCTGGGGATCGAACTTGGCTTCGGGCGTGGCTTCAACGCCGGCACCGATGCCCGTGCCGACGCCGACTGGCGCGCTGGTTGTCTGTGCCATCGCGTCGTGATAACTCCAGAGCTTCCATTCGTCGAGCACTTTGAGTGCGGGCAGCACGTCAACCCAGACCAGCCAGCAGCCGATCAGCAAGGCCAGCAGGAACGAGGTCCGCAGCAGGCGCCGGTTCTGCGTGTCGATGGTCGACAGATCGAGATGGCCGGGCGAGGCTTCGATCGGGGGCGCCGGCGTCCCGTCCGGATGAACTTCGTGCGGATGCGCATGCGCCGCGCGAAGCTGCCGCGCGTGCGTGATTGCCAGTCGGCGCCGGGCCAGCAGCACCCAGCGCAGCAGGAAGCTGTGCGCCACGAGCAAGCCCAACAGCAGCCAGACCGTGGCCTGCAAGCGCCAGGTGAGTTGCAGCGCGGTGTAGTAGTAGCCCAGCGAGGCAATCACGGCCAGCGACACCGGCAGGGCCATGCCCAGCGTGTACCAGCAGGCGTGCGTCCGTTCGAGCCAATTTAGCCGATCGTGACCGGCTTGCCGTTTGAGCACTTCGTAGATCGGCGGTACGGCTTGCTTGGCGAAGAGGGTCAGCGCGCCCAATCCGACGATATAGATCAGGCGGCCCAAGGCCGCTTCGCGCGAGGCGTTTTGTTGCTGCTCGATCAACGCCACGAGGAACGTGATCGGCAAGCCCACGATCAACAGCCAGCGGACGTTGCGGCGCAGCGGCACGAGGCTCGATTGCGGCCAGCGGAAATGGGCTTCGGCCAGCCCCTTACGCCGGCAGACCTGCCGCAACAGTTCGGTGGTCAGGCCCGCGATGGCGGTGACTTGCAGGGCGAAGGCCACGGCTTTGGCGAATTCCGGGGCCTCCCAGGCAGCGGTCAAGCGCCAGCCGATGAACAAAAACAAGGCCGGCCAGAGCACGGCCAAGACCGCTGTCCAGAGCGAAGCTTCGACCGTGGGGTAGATGCTGTCGGTATAACTGTCGGCCACGTGGCGGCCAATGTCGTGAACCCGCCGGCGGACGCGCCGCTGAAAAAAGAGCATGGCCAGCGCGGCCACGGCCGCCAGCGAGTCAATGACCGGGTGCAGCCGCACGTCGCCGGCCAGCGTTTCGCCCACCAAGGCCCAGCGGGCCGGTTCGGCCAGCCAGCGGGCTCCGCGCCAGGCGCGCGCCAACTCATCACTGCCCAAGGGGCTCGAGCTGCGGATCCAAAAGATGCGCTCGTTGATGTAATTGGCGTAGTCTACAGTCTCGTGGATCAGCTCCTGCTCGGTCTTGTCCAGTTCGAGCACCAGGGTATTGAAGTAGAGATTGTAGTCGGCGATCAGCGCGTCGAGATAGTCGCGGCGAGTTTCGAGCATGTCGCGGACCGTACGCTCGAGCTGCTTGCGTTCGGGATTGGCCGGCCCGAGCTCCATGTCGCCGATCGCGCGGCGGCTCGCGGCATCGACGTCGGCCAGTTCCGAACGCTGGGTTTCCAGCTCGAACAGTTGCAGCTTGACGCTCGTGATTTCGGCCTGCCGCGCGGCGATGTTCTTGCGATGGCGGCGCAAGTCGGGCAGCTCGCCGCGCTGCCGCTGCAACAGGATGCCGACCGAATCCGTGAGGTTGGCCACCTTCTTGATGTGGGCGTCCTGCGACTGCAAGCGGACCAGTTCGGCATCCAGCGCGGCAAGTTCCTGCTGCACCTGCTTGAGCTTGGCCGCCGGGCCGTCCGCCGAGCTGCGAAGATCGGCCAGCTTCTCGTTTTCCTCGGCCAGCGGCAGGACTTCGGGCCGGGCGTTCATCACGGTCCAACGGGCGTCGTAGGCCTTGGTTTCGGCGTCTTGCCGGCTGCGGTCGGCCACGATCGCCTGCCACTTCGTCTCCAACGCCTGGGACTGATTCAAGCGGCGCGTGGCCCAGTCCAGCTTGGCGCGCATCAGCTCGCGCGTCGCTTCGTACGCCGGCAACTCTTCGCCGTAGCAGGCGTGCTCGGCCTGCGTTTTGGTCTTTTTGGCCAGCAACAGCCAGCGGGTGGCGCGGTCCA
>DATCFX010000541.1:0-3289 GCA_036509275.1 Pirellulales bacterium
ACGACTTACGTCAAAACGGCGTCCGAAAAAATCGCTCGCCCACCGATTTTTTTCAAACCCTGGGGAAGTTGGGGTAGCTTCTGCTGAGCGAGTCGTGACGTTCAAACTAACTGTCGCGGCGGCCGCCGACGCCAAGAGCAAGGCCGCTTCGTTTGCCGACATGGTGAACGGCGAGCAAAAGCGGATTACCAGCTTTGGTCAGCAGGCCGCCGCGGACATGGGCGAGCACATTGGCGAAGGTGGTAAAGCGGCCTTCGCCACGGTCGGGGCGGCCAGCAAGGAGTTTTCCGCCAAGCACGCCGAAGCCACCAAAAGCCTGTTCGAACTGACGGAGCATCTGCACAAGAGCACGGATCAAGTGGCGCTTGGCATTTTGAACGTCGGCCGCTCGCTGGCTCTCTTGGGCGTGGCGACCGCAGACGACAAGAAGCAAGCCCTGGAAATGTGGGCCGGATTCGAGAGCGGCGCCCAGCTCGTGACGGGCCTCATGACGATTGCCGAAGGTGGCCAACGGGCCTGGCGGCTTTACAAAGATGCCGTGGAAGCCGCCGGGGCTGCGCACAAGGCCCTGAGCCTCACCGGCGTTTTCTTTGGCGGTGGCGGGGCAGCAGCCGGGGCGGCCGGCGGCGCGCTCGGCGAGGCGGGCATGGCGGCGGGAGTCGCTGGCCTGGGGACCGCGGCGGCGGCAATGGCCGCGATGGTCATCCCGATCGTGGCCGTGACGGGTGCCGCGTATGCGCTGGACCGCGCCCTGATGAGCGAAGAAGACGTCAGGGCCGAGCATGCCAAGGTCATGCGGAAAGAGATTGCCGCCCGTCAGGCTTTGGTCGAACAGCAGAAGCGGGCACGAGACGCAACAATCGCCGCGGCGTACGGCGCTGAACTGCCACGCGCCCAAGCCCGCTGGATTCAGCCGGCCGGCCTTGCCGACGCTGGCCGGCAGATTGCCGAACTCGAAGCCCGGGCTGGCAGGCACGGCGACCAGGCGGATTTGGCCGCCGCACGCCGGCAAGTCGCGGACGCCCAAGCCGAGCGTGACCAGGCCGTCGAGCACCGGGCACGCGCCGCGTCGCCAGGGTGGGCTACAGGCCGTAACGATTTGAAAGTCAATGCGCAGTTCGTCAAGGACATTGCCACCGCACAGCGGGAACTCCAAGACGATTTCGAGGCCCAGCAAAAGAAGGTGGCCGAACTCAGAACGAAATATCTGGAGGAAGCCACCCGGGCCAGGGCACAGGACGATGCCGCCAACGCCGCCGCGATTGAGCGAGCCAGGGCTGCGCAGCAAGCTCTGATCGATGCGAAGAAAAACGAACTGGCGATTCAGCAGCGCATCCGCGAAACCGCGCTGCAAGGGCTGATCGAGCAAATCCAGAAGGCCGGCACCCTGCGCGACATGGCCAAGCAAACGGCCGCTGCTGCCAAGTCCCAGTATGCGTCGGCGCTCCAGCGGTTCGGCATGCTCGATCCCTTCTCACAGCAGCGCGTTATCGGATTGAAAAAGCAACTCGACGCCGGGCAGCCGATCAGTCCCGATGATGAGGCCTTTATCGCCGAAAACGGCGATCGGGCCATGAAAGGGCAAGTTGACAAACTACGCGAACAACGCGGGTTGAAAGCGGCGGCAGGGACAGGCATGTTTGCAGGCGAAGCCCACGATGCAACGGCCGCGGAAGGGAAGGTATGGGAGGCACTGCGCCGGCTCGCCGAGCTTCAATCGCGCGCGGAAAAAGAAGGCGGTGCTACCAAGCAGTTAGGCGAAATCAAGGTCGCTCCCCTCGTGCATCAGATTCAATTGAAGATCCAAGCCGACCGCGACCAGGTGGCGCAGGATACTATGCGGCTGCTGAAACCGATGCTGGAGCAACTGAAAGTGGAAATCCAGAGCGAAGCGAATGCCAAGCAGTTCCAGGCCGTCGGCGACCGCCGCTTAAATACGGGGAAACCCTAGTTCTCTTTTTTCCCGGTGCCATCAACATTCCAAACAATATCCCCGTTCTTTGAAATGCTCCACACGCCGTACGTGCCGGCAGCTTGACCCTGTAGGTGTGTTGTGCCGAAGCTCAGGTTGAGAACTGCCATTTCGTCATTGCAAGAGATGCCAGAGCGATCACCCCTTTTGTTGGCGATCAGAATGTTACCAGGCTCCATGCCGCCAGCCGGCTTGCCATCGGCGTCGACAATCAAGAACTTGTGCGCCCGCACCACGTCTTGCACGTCGGGCTTGTCGGCCGCGACGAAGGCGACGCCGGCCATCAGCAGCACCGCGACTAGGCCGGCCACGCGCCAGCGGCGGTTCTCACGTTCGAGGCGTTCCACGCGTGCGGTCAGATTGTCGATCATCGGACGGACCTTTCTTCGGCAAATGGTTTCGGTCGCGGGCAATCGGTGCCTAGTACAAGTCAGCCTATCCGGTGCTGTGGCAGATAGCGAGCGGCCGGCGACGATCACGGTCGATGACCACGGCGGTTGCGGCGCGGCCCGCACCGACTGATCGGAAGCGACCTGGCTCTTTGGCAATTTGGCGTGTGCGATTTTAACGGGCGGCTCGCCCGAGGCTCGCGACCTCGGGCGGCCGCTGGGCGGTGGCCAATCTGCGCCGAGCCCGGTAGGGCGTGCCAATCGTCAACAATCCGCTTTCTGCTGGGCACCACCGGACGGTGTTGTACAAGCCGGCCCCTGCCTGGGTTCTGTTATGTGCCAATTGACAACGCGCGGCATGGCAAGTGCCAATTGACGACCAGCGGCAGTCAGCCGCCATAATGGCACCTATGGAACAAAACATGAAAGTCGTCGCCTACGTTCGCGTGTCGACCGAAGAGCAGGCCACTAGCGGCGTGAGCCTTGATGCCCAGCGGGCCAAGCTGCAAGCCTACGCCGCGTTGTATGACCTGGACCTGGTGGAAGTGATTGCCGATGAGGGCGTGTCGGCCAAGTCGCTCAACCGTCCCGGGCTCCAGCGGGCTTTGGCGATGCTCACCAAGGGCAAGGTCGCTGGTCTGCTGGTGGCCAAGCTGGATCGACTCAGCCGGTCGGTGGCCGATTGGAACATCCTGATCGACCAACATTTCGGCGAGAAGGCCGGACGGCAACTGTTCAGCGTGGGCGACTCGATCGACACGCGCACGGCCGCTGGCCGTCTGGTGCTCAACGTGCTGATGAGCGTGGCCCAGTGGGAACGCGAAGCCATCGGCGAACGGACACGCGATGCCCTTGGCCACAAGCGCAGCAAGGGCGAGCGCGTGGGCCAGGTTCCGTTCGGCAAGCGGCTGGCCGCTGACGGCGTGCA
>DATCFX010000542.1:0-5064 GCA_036509275.1 Pirellulales bacterium
GCGCGTGCAACTGGCCGAAACCGGCTCGAAGCAAAAGCAAAAGGACCTGATCAACCGGCTGAAGATCGTCGAGAGCATCCGCGACAGCGACAACAAGCCCGAGTGGATGGTCCTGGACGTGATTCCCGTCATCCCGCCGGACCTGCGGCCGCTGGTGCTGCTGGACTCGGGCAACTTTGCCACCAGCGACTTGAACGACCTGTATCGCCGCATCATCAACCGCAACAACCGGCTCAAGAAGCTGGTGGATCTGAACGCGCCGGAAGTCATCATCCGCAACGAAAAGCGGATGCTGCAGCAGTCGGTCGACGCGCTGTTCGACAACAACCGCTGCAAGCGCCCCGTGCTGGGCTCCAGCAATCGCCCGCTGAAGTCGCTGACCGACATGATCAAGGGCAAGCAAGGCCGCTTCCGCGAAAACCTGCTGGGCAAACGCGTCGACTATTCGGCCCGCAGCGTGATCGTCGTCGGCCCCGCCCTGCGCCTGCACCAGTGCGGCCTGCCCAAGAAGATCGCGCTGGAGCTGTTCCAGCCGTTCATCATTCGGCGGCTCAAGGAGCTGGGCCATGCCGACACGATCAAAAGCGCCAAGAAAATGCTCGAGCGCAAGGACGACGAGGTCTGGGATATCCTGGAAGAAGTGATCCGTAACCATCCCGTGCTGCTGAATCGCGCTCCCACGCTGCACCGCATGGGCATCCAGGCCTTCGAGCCGATCCTGGTCGAGGGCAACGCCATCAAGCTGCACCCGCTGGTCTGCAAGGGCTTCAATGCCGACTTCGACGGCGACCAGATGGCCGTCCACCTGCCGCTATCGATCG
The DNA here is from genome assembly GCA_036509275.1 of Pirellulales bacterium. Classification (GTDB taxonomy): domain Bacteria; phylum Planctomycetota; class Planctomycetia; order Pirellulales; family PNKZ01; genus DATATB01. Next base: position 822 of record DATCFX010000542.1, read on the forward strand.
AGGCGCAGGTCGAGGCCCACACGCTGATGATGAGCACCAACAACATCTTCAGCCCGGCCAACGGCTCGCCGATTATTAGCCCCTCGCAAGACGTCGTGATGGGCTGCTACTACATCACGATGGTCCTGCCCGAACGCGAGGGCGAGGGCGAAGGCATGATCTTCAGTTCGCCGGCCGAAGTCCACCTGGCCTACGGCCTGGGAAAAATTCGCACGCACGCCCGCATCAAGGTCAAGCTGCCGCCCAACCGCAGGCTCAAAGGCGAAGTGGAAGGCAAGCCCGGCGATTTGATCGAGACCACCGTCGGACGCGTGATGTTCAACGACACGCTGCCGGTGGGCATGCCGTTTTACAACATTCCCATGCGTTCCAGCGAGCTGGCCAAGGTGATCTCGGATTGCTACGCCATTCTCGGCCGCCGGGCCACGATCGACCTGTTGGACGACATGAACAAGATGGGCTTCCGCGCCAGCACGCGCAGCGGCCTGTCGTTCGCCACCGACGACTTGATCACCCCGCCCACCAAGGGCAAGATCATCGCCGACGCTGAAAAGACCGTGCTCAAGTTTCAGAAACTCTATCAGCGCGGCGTGATCACGGAAGTCGAGCGCTACAACCAGGTGCTCGACGCCTGGACGCACGCTCGCGAACGCATCACCACCGAAATGATGGCCGAGTTGGAAAGCGATCACCGCTTCCCCGGCTACGTCAATCCGATCTATCTCATGGCCCACTCCGGTGCCCGCGGTGGCGTCGAACAGATCCGCCAGTTGGCCGGCATGCGCGGTCTGATGGCCAAGCCCTCGGGCAAGATCATCGAGACGCCCATCAAGGCCAACTTCCGCGAAGGCCTGTCGGTGCTCGAGTACTTCAGCTCCACGCACGGGGCGCGCAAAGGCCTGGCCGATACGGCCCTCAAGACGGCCGACTCGGGTTATCTCACGCGCAAACTGGCCGACGTGGCCCAGAACGTGGTGGTGACCATGCAGGACTGCGGCACCACGCAGGGCATCACCAAGGGCGTGATCTACCGCGGCGAAAAGGTCGAGGTCCGACTGGCCGACTCGATTCGCGGCCGCGTCAGCCGGGCCAATATCGTGAACCCCATCACCGACGACGTGATTGTACGCGAGAACGAGTTGATCACCGTCGAGATCGCGCGCCGCATCGAGGATCTCGGGCTGGAAAAGATCCAGGTTCGCAGCCCGATGACCTGCGACGCCTCGCTGGGCGTGTGCCGGCTGTGCTACGGCATGGACCTGTCCACCGGCTCGATGGTCGAGGAAGGCATGGCCGTGGGCATTATCGCCGCGCAGAGCATCGGCGAACCCGGCACGCAGCTCACGATGCGTACGTTCCACATCGGCGGCACGGCCGCCCGCGCCGTCGAAGAGAGCGAGATCAAGATCAAGAAGGCCGGCGTCGCCAAGTTCACGCGGCTCAAAGTCGTGCGCAACGACGCGGGCGAGCAAATTGTGCTCACCCGCAACGGCGAAATCGCCATTATGGATCCCAAGGGCCGCGAGCTGGAGAAGTACGAAATCCCCGCCGGTGCGCAGCTCAAGGTGGAAGAGAACAAGGAAGTCGCCGTCGGCGCCGTGCTCTGCCAGTGGGACCCGCACAGCATCCCGATTCTGGCCGAAGTCGGCGGCAAGGTCCGCTACGAAGACGTGATCGAAAATGAGACCATGCGCTCGGAAAAAGATCCCAGCGGGCACGTCCGCAAGATCATCATGGAGCACAAGGGCGAACTGCACCCCCAGGTGATCCTCGAGGACGAGAGCGGCAAGATTCTCGACTTCTATTACATGCCCGAAAAGGCCAACATCGAAGTCAGCGAAGGCGACCAGATCTCGGCCGGCACGCTGCTGGCCAAGACGCCGCGCGAGGTGTCCGGCACGCAGGACATCACCGGCGGTCTGCCCCGCGTGACCGAAATCTTCGAAGCCCGCAAACCCAAGGACCCGGCCGTGATCGCCGAGATCGACGGCACGGTCGAGCTGCTGGGCGAAAAGCGCCGCGGCAAGCGGACGATCGTCGTCCGCAGCGAAAGCGGCATCGAGCGCGAGCACCTGGTGAGCCACGGCAAGCACTTGCGCGTCCACGCCGGCGACTTTGTCCGCGCCGGCGAGGCCCTGGTCGACGGCCCGCTGGTGCCGCACGACATCCTGCGCATCAGCGGCGAGGAAGCCGTGCAGCATTACCTGACCCGCGAAATCCAGAACGTGTATCGCAGCCAGCGCGTCGAAATCGACGACAAGCACATCGAGATCATCGTGGCCCAGATGCTCCGCAAGGTGCGGATCGAGAGCGTGGGCGACACGGGCCTGCTGCCGGGCAGCGTGATGGACCGCTTCGAGTTCCGCGCGGTCAACCAGGGCCTGACCAGTTGCCTGCGGATCACCGACAAGGGCGACAGCGATTTCGCCCCCAGCTCGATCGTCCCCAAGGACGCCATCGAGCAGGTGAATGCCCAGATCGAAGCGCTCGGCGGCGACATGGTCAAGGGCGCCAAGCCCAAGCCGGCCACGGCCAGCACGCAGTTGCTGGGCATCACCAAAGCGTCAGTGCAAAGTGCCAGCTTCATTTCGGCGGCCAGCTTCCAGGAAACGACCAAAGTGCTCACCGAAGCGGCCTTGGCCGGCAAGGTCGATCGGCTGGTCGGTCTGAAGGAAAACGTGATCCTGGGCCACCTGGTTCCGGCCGGCACCGGCTTCAAGACTTACCAGGAGTCGGAAGTCCGCATCCGCCCGCAGGCCTTGCAGGACTTGCAGGCCGAGAAGGATCGGATCCTGTCCAAGTCGTTCCCGTTGCTGGACGGTGCCACCGGCGGCGACGGCAAAACGGCCGAAGCGGCCAGTCGCAAGACCGAACCGCAGCCCGCTCCCGGCGGGCTGGACGCCTTGCTCGGCGGCAAGGAGTAACGGCAGCACGAAAAAATGCGTTTTGGCCGTTTGCCATTTGGCTCGCGGACCAAGGTCCGGGGCCAAATGCCTCGGCTGCCACGCGGGCCACCCGCCTTGACAAGGCGGCCCGCTTGGGTAGGTTGATAAGTTCTCGAAATGAACCGTCCGTCATCCATTAAAAGCCATCCATGCCCACGATCAATCAGTTGGTAAAGAAGAACCGGCGGCCGCCGCGCAAGTTCAGCAAGAGCCCGGTGCTCGATCGCTGTCCGCAGAAGCGCGGCGTGTGCTTGCAGGTCAAGACGATGACCCCCAAGAAGCCGAACTCGGCGCTGCGCAAGATCGCCCGCGTGCGTTTGAGCAACGGCAAGGAAGTCACCGTTTACATCCCGGGCGAGGGGCACAGTCTGCAGGAGCACTCGATCGTACTCGTGCGCGGCGGCCGCGTGCGCGACTTGCCGGGTGTGCGTTACCACATTGTCCGCGGTGCTCTGGATACGCTGGGCGTCGAAGGCCGCAAGCAGTCGCGCAGCCTGTACGGTGCCAAGAAGTCGTAAATCATTGAACTTAGTAAGGGTCACCGACTTTCCGTAGCCCAGGCATTCATGCCTGGGAACCAAATAGAACACACACGATTTGAATGCGTTGGGGCTTTAGCCCCTGAAGGGGCAAATCGGTTTTTTGCGTCATCGAGTCCCAGGCATGAATGCCTGGGCTACGGAAAACGCCGGTTGCCCATCGCGAAAGCTCACTCAGCAAAAAAGCGGTGGGCGATGCCCACCCTACAATTGAAGGAACACGCAACCATGGGTCGTATCACCGCCAGCCGCGAAACGCTCGCTCCTGATCCGCGTTACGGGTCGCTGCTGGCCTCCAAGTTCGTCAATTGCCTGATGCACGGCGGCAAAAAAAGCGTCGCACAGACCTGCTTCTACCGGGCGTTGGATATCGTCAAGGAAAAGATCAAGGATGCCGAGGCGATCGAGGTCTTCACCCAGGCGGTGAACAACGTCAAGCCCGAGGTCGAAGTCCGCAGCAAGCGCGTCGGCGGTGCCGCCTACCAGGTGCCGATGCAGGTGAACCGCAATCGTCAGCAGTCGCTGGCGATTCGCTGGATCCTGCTGGCGGTGCGTGAGAAGAAGGGCCGCCCGACCCACGAAAAACTGGCCGACGAGTTGGTCGCCGCGTATCATCGCGAAGGCGCGGCCGTCACGCGGCGCGACAACGTGCATCGCATGGCCGACGCCAACAAGGCGTTTGCACATTTCGCCTGGTAACGATGCGATTCGAATTTTTTCGCCGTACCGCGGCACATTTGTTTGCCCGGTACGGCGTTG
>DATCFX010000543.1:0-1681 GCA_036509275.1 Pirellulales bacterium
AGGCCAGGGCGTCGGGACCGTACACACCGGCGGAGTAGGTGGCGCTGGCCGTGGTGCTGCCCTTGGCAAACTTTTCCACCGTGTTGTTGTATGCATTGGCCACGTACAGGTTGCCGCTGGAGTCGAAGGCCAGGGCGACGGGATTGATCACACCGGCGGAGTAGGTGGCGCTGGCCGTGGTGCTGCCCGGCGCGAACTCCTCCACCGTGTTGTTGCCATAGTTGGCTACGTACAGGTTGCCGCTGGAGTCGAAGGCCAGGGCGTAGGGCTCGTCCACACCGGCGGAGTAGGTGGCGCTGGGCGTGGTGCTGCCCGGCGCGAACTTCTCCACCGTGCTGTTGTTTCCCACGTACAGGTTGCCGCTGGAATCGAAGGCCAGGGCGATGGGATAGTACAAACCGGCGGAGTAGGCGGCGCTGGCCGTGGTGCCCAACACGCGATTCGCCCCCACCACCGCCGGATTGCTGCTGGTGTCGATACCCACATCGGCACCGCGCAGCGTGATGGCGCCAGCCGACGTGTTGGACGAGGTCACTGTGGCCCCGGCACTAATTGTCAGCGTGCCGACGCCGTCGTCGCCGGCCCCGGCGGCTGTGACGTCCGCGGCCAGCGTGAGAGTCCCGGAACCGCTGTTGATGGTCACGCCGCTGGCGACGGTTACGGCCCCCGTGGCCGCCAGCGTAATCGAGCCGCCTTGGCTGATGATGTTGCCGCTGGCCGTCAGCGCGACGTTGCTGCCCGTGGCGGCCAGGCTAAGCGAACCGCTGCCCATGTTGAGCGTCGCGGCGGCGTTGATGATGACGCTGCCGCTAGCGGCGGCAATCAATGCCGCGCTGCCGTTAAAGGTGGTCGGCCCGTTGAAGCTCAGGCCGCCGGCCGAGGCCGAATCGGCGAGCGTGATGTCGAAGGAATTGAAATACGCCGACGCCTGGCTGTTGGAGAACGTGACGCCGTCGCCGCCCGTGCTGCCGGTGTCGGTGATGTTGACGCCCGAGGTGAAAGCGGCCAGGCCGGCACTGGTGACGACGAGCGTGGCCGACCCGTTGCCGGTGACTTTGGCGTCGTTGGTGCCGGTCCACGTGCCCGAGCTGAGCGTGAGGCTGTACGTCGTACCGGTGCTGATGACGGCGGCGTTCTGGTTGGTGCCCAGCACGAGATTCAACGCGGTTGCCGTGTCCGCGAAAGTCGCCAGCATCTGGCGGGCTTCGAGGGCCTCGAAAGTCAACCACCGCTGGCGTGGCGTGTTCCAGCCCTTCGGCCGGGCCTTTCGCCCGCGCTTGGCGCGCGGCCGCGTGCAGGTGCTCACGATCCAGTCATGCCAACTTCGCCGCGACATAGCGCCTCCGCCGTGGGATCTGTGTGGGTCCGCACGTTGTCGATGGGGAGAAAATGAAGTGGAGACGCCGTCTCACGCGGCCCCAAACACCCCCTAATCCGGCGCGGCGAGCTGAATCTTAAGGGGGGGCAATTGTACGATCAAACAAAAAAACAGAAAAAAACGGAAAACAACGGGATCGGAGCCTGGTCGTGTGGTGGGTCCAGCCCAACTTCCCCAGGGTTTGAAAAAAATCGGTGGGCGAGCGATTTTTTCGGACGCCGTTTTGACGTAAGTCGTGTTGTGATGGCGACGCGGCGGGAGGTCGTGGACGTTTTTTCGACGCGCGGGCGTGTAGTGGAAAAA
>DATCFX010000544.1:0-4217 GCA_036509275.1 Pirellulales bacterium
TGCCTGGCCAAGACGCTGGTCCACGACCCGCCCGTGCTGATCCTCGACGAGCCCACCAGCGGCCTCGATCCCCGGGCGCGGCTCGAGGTCAAGGCGCTACTCAAGGAGCTGCGCCGCATGGGCAAGACGATTCTGATCAGCAGCCATATTCTCTCGGAGTTGGCCGATTGCTGCACGTCGATCGGCATCCTGGAGCGGGGGCAACTGCTGCTCTCCGGTCCGATCGACGAAGTCTACGGCCGCATCCGCACGACGCGTGTGATCGAGATTCGCCCGTTGGGCAACGTGGAGCCGGCGCTGGCGGCCGTGCGCAGCGTGCCCGGCGTGGTGGACGTGCAAGTGGCCGGCAGCCGCATCACGGTGGAACTAACCGGCAGCGACGAGGAGCTGGCCCAACTGCTCGAGCACCTGCTGGCCCGCGGCATCCGCCTGCGTTCCTTCGCCGAAAAAGACCCCACGCTCGAAGACATCTTTATGCTCGTGACTAAAGGACTCGTGATTTAACGATGAAGTATGAATGCTGAATGATGAATGCCGGAGCTATCGCCAGCTCCCCCTATTCATCATTCATCATTCATCATTCCGTATTTTCCCTATGTATTTCCTCGAAAACCCCGTGTTGCAGCGCGAGCTGCTGGTGAACTTGCGGCGGCCAACGTCGTTTGCCGTGTTGTTTGCCTACGTGGCGTTTCTGGGAGCGGTGGTGCTGGCCGCCTGGCCCGAGAGCCGCAAGCTCGACATGACCAACCCCGAGGCGGCCCGGCGGCTGGTGGGCCTGTTCTTCCTGGGGCAGTACGTGCTGGCCTTGTTGCTGGCGCCGAGCTTGGGGGCGGGGGCCATTGCCGGCGAGAAGGAACGCAAAAGCTACGAAATGCTGCTGGCCAGTCCGCTGCCGCCGGTGGCCATCGTGCTGGGCAAACTGCTGGCCGCGCTGTGCTTTGTGTCGATGCTGTTGGCGGCCAGCGTGCCGGTCGTGATGCTCTGCCTGCCGCTGGGCGGCGTGTCGTTTTACGAAGTGCTGGTGCTGTACTGGGCACTCGTTTGGACCGTGCTCACCTCCGGCATGATCAGCATCGCCGCGAGTAGTTATTTCAGCCGCACGGTCGCGGCGCTGGTGGTGGCCTACCTGCTGATTCTTCCGCTGGCGCTGGCCGGCATCGGCATCTGGACGGCCCTGGACCAAAGCCCCGCCGCGCGGCTCTCGCTGGCGGCCGTCGGCCTGCCGCTGGCGTGTGCGCCGCTGTGTACCGCGTTGCTGCTGCTGGTGAGCCGGCGGCTGCTGTATCCGCCCGACGTTGGCAGCGAGGGCAAGGAAGTCGTCGACGAGGAGCAGGAATCTCGCCATGCGGTGGGCATGGTCATTCAGCGCGATGCCTTTCCCGACCGGCTCTTCGCCCCACCCAAGCGCAGCGACCTGCTGCCCGACGACGCCAATCCGGTCTACGACAAGGAAATGCGGAGCGAGGTCTTTAGCCAGGGCACGCTCATGCTGCGGCTGGTGATCCAGGTCAGTTTGGGGCTTTCGCTGCCGCTGATGGCTCGCTGCCTGTATTTCTTTCCGCAGGAAGTCCCCTGGTACATGAGCTATTGCCTGCTGTTCAACATGCTGGTCGGGCCGGTGTTTTCGGCCGGCAGCATCACCAACGAGCGCGAACGCCAGACGCTGGATCTGCTGCTGGTCACCACGCTGTCGCCGTGGCAGATTGTCGGCGGCAAGCTGCTGGCCGGTCTGCGCGTGTCCGGCGTGCTGACCGCGTTTCTGCTCTGGCCGCTCGTCCTGGCCTGCCTGATGGTCTCGTACTATTGGACCCAACTGCCCACGATCGCCGGCTACCTGGTGGTGGTCGTCTTGACCTGCTGGACCACGGGCACGCTGGCGCAACTCTGCTCGGTGCTGTTTCGCAAGACGGTGGTCAGCCTCACGGTTTCGTTCTTGGTGCTGGCCGTGCTGTTTGCGGCCGTGCCGGCTGTGCGGTTCTTCGTCGGTGCGTTTTATCCAGACAGCCACGTGCTGTCGGTCGTGTCGGACTTGGGATTTTTGAGCCCTTTCAGCACACTGTTCGACCTGCCGCGATCCACCGACGGTTCCGGCCGTTTTCCCTTGGCCGGCCAGTGGGGCGGCTGGTGCCGGTTCGTGCTGTTCTATGTCGCACTCGACCTGGCGATGCTCGTGGCGATGTTGCGGCTGTTCGCTCACCGACGATTGGGCGAGTGAACCTATTTGGGTACGCCGGCCGGAACTGGCCGAGCGTTTCTGCTAGAATCGGCGCGAGTTCAGAAGCCGCTTTTTTCACAGAGCCCCGCGATCCTATGGCAACGACTCAATCCTGGTTGATGAAGACCGAGCCGGAGTCGTTTTCGATTTCGGATCTGGCCCGGTCGCCGCGGCAGACGACGTGTTGGGACGGGGTGCGCAATTACCAGGCCCGCAATTTCATGCGGTCGATGCGGCTGGGCGATCGCGTGTTGTTCTATCACTCCAACGCCGATCCGCCGGCGGTGGTGGGCACAGCCACCGTCGTCGCCACCGCGTATCCCGACCCCACGGCCTGGCGGCCGGGCGGCCATCACTTCGATCCCAAGGCCTCGCGCGACAACCCGATCTGGGACATGGTCGATATCCGGCTCGAGCGGATCTTCGACGAACCGCTCGGGCTCGATCGGTTGCGCGGCGTCCCGGCCTTGGCCAAGATGGAACTGCTGCGCAAAGGATCGCGGCTGTCGGTGCAACCGGTAACGCCCGACGAGTTCCGAACGATCCTGCAAATGGCCGGCGGTCCCGGCAAGAGCCAACCGCGGGTAGCGAAGTCCCGCTCGCGTACGCCATGACCCAGCGCACCGAGCCGCTGGCTTGGATCTCACACGCGCTGGCCGAATTGGAGCGCGACGATCATCGCCGCCAGTTGCAGACGCGCGCCGGTTCGCAGGGCGCCAATATCGAGTTGAACGGCGCGCGGCTGCTCAATTTCGGATCGAACGATTATTTGGGCCTGGCCGGCGACGAGCGCTTGCGCCAGGCTGCCACTCGCGCGCTGGCCGACGAAGGGGTCGGGGCCGGCGCCAGTCCGCTCGTGAATGGGCACAGCGCGTGGCACGCCCGGCTCGAGCGGCGGCTGGCCGAGTTCGAAGGCACCGAGGCGGCGTTGGTGTTCAACTCGGGCTTTGCCGCCAACCTGGGCACCGTGGCGGCACTGGTTGGCCGCGAAGACGCCGTGTTCGCCGACCAGCTCAACCATGCCAGCCTGATCGATGGCTGCCGGCTCTCGCGGGCCGACATCCATATCTATCCGCACCGCGACACGGCTCAGCTCGACGCGCTGCTCGGCGGCCACCGGCAATTTCGCCGCCGGCTGATCCTCTCCGACAGCGTGTTCAGCATGGACGGCGACCTGGCACCGCTGAAAACGCTGGCCGAACTCGCCGGCCGCCACGACGCCATGTTGCTCGTGGACGAAGCGCATGCCACGGGCGTGTTCGGCCCCGGCGGGCGAGGCTTGGCAGAAGCAGAAGGCGTCGACACCGGGGCAATCGTCCGCGTCGGCACGCTGAGCAAAGCCCTCGGCGCCGCCGGCGGATTTGTCTGCGGCAGCCGTGAACTGGTCGATTGGCTGGCGAACCGTTCGCGTCCCTACGTATTTTCCACGGCCCTGCCGCCGGCGATTGCCGCTGCGGCATTAGCGGCGATCGACATCATCGACCAGGACCCGGCCGCCGGCGCCCGGTTGCTCGAGCGCAGTGCGCAGTTACGCGACCGGCTGGCGGCGCAGGGCTGGAACATCGGCCAGTCGGCCAGTCAGATCATTCCCGTGATCGTCGGCGACGCGGGCCGCACGCTGGCGGTGAGCCGGCGGCTGCGCGAGCGTGGCTGCTACGTGCCGGCGATTCGACCGCCGAGTGTGCCCACCGGCCAATCCCGCCTGCGCATCAGCTTGACCGCGGCCCACACTGATGCGATGCTCGACGAACTGGCGACGGCGCTTGCGACGGATTAGCGGTCGCTCCCTCACGGCCGCGGCTCGTCGTTGCGGTCGGCGACGATGGCTTCGAGTCCGGCTTGCACCTGGTCCGTTGTAGGCCGCGAAACTTGCAGCAGGGCGTGGCCGTCGCGCAGAAACACGAGCGTGGGCCAGAGCTTGACGCGAAACGATCGGCCCAAGGGCTGGCCACGCCCATCGGCTACCTTAATATGCCGCACTTGCGGAAATGTTTTCAGCATC
>DATCFX010000545.1:0-5033 GCA_036509275.1 Pirellulales bacterium
AACGCGTGTGGCATGAAAGCCGGTACGACCTGATCCCCGATTGCGTTGGTGAAACCTATATCCGGCATGACCAAAAGGGCGACCGAACCGTGACCCGCGCCGAGTACGCGGCGGAGATCGAGCAGGTTCACAAGGATCGGCCAGGCATCCGCGTTGTCGTGTACGACCACGCGTTCGAAAGCAACCGAACGTGGTTCCGGTTCGCTTTCAAATGGAACGATCCGAAAACCTCCGAGCCACGCAGCATGGCGGGCTTCCAGTCCTACCGCATTGAGGGCGGAAAGCTGGTTGAGACGTGGCTGTCAATTCAGCCGATCGGGTCGTCATGACCCGACACCGTTGCGCAGGAGCACTGGACGAGCAATCGCCGATAAGGGCTCTACCCGAGCAGCAGAAGTGCTCTGCCATACGCGGAGCTGCAACCGGCGCAAACTCAAGCTGAACGAGGCTTTCCGTCATCCATTCGTCGCCGCAGCACAGCTTCCCAGCCCCGGATGCCGGCGACAAAAACTTCAATAGCCGTCTTGTCGCCCCGAGATTTCAATGCTTCCACGTTTGCCGCTCCGTCGAATCGGCCATGGCCGAAAGTTGCTCGGCCATGTGCCCCGCGTGGCTCTCACGCTTGTGCTCGTCAGTGCCGGCCTGGCCGCGTCGCTGCTGAGTTGTTCGTCGGCGGTCGCTGCCGAGCCGGCGCGGCGCCCGAATTTCGTGTTCATCCTGGTCGACGACTTGGGCTGGACCGACCTGGCGTGCATGGGCGGCGACCTGTACGAAACGCCACATATCGACCGGCTGGCACGCGAGGGCATGCGCTTCACGAATGCGTACTCGGCCTGCACCGTCTGCTCGCCGACGCGGGCCGCCGTGCTCACCGGCAAGTATCCGGCCCGACTGCACGTCACCGATTGGATCCACGGGCACAAGCGGCCGAAGGCAAAGCTGCGCGTGCCGAATTGGACCGAGTATCTGCCTTTGGAGGAAGAGACGCTGGCCGAAGCCCTGGCGCCGCTGGGCTATGCCTCGGCCAGCATCGGCAAATGGCACCTGGGCGACGACGACGCCTATTTTCCCGACCACCAGGGTTTCGATCTGAACATTGCCGGCTACGGCAAGGGGCAGCCGCCGCATTACTTTTCGCCCTACAACATTCCCACGCTCACCGACGGCAAGGCCGGCGAGTATTTGACCGATCGGCTGACGGACGAGGCTTGCAGCTTCATCAGCGAGCACGCCGATCGGCCGTTCTTTCTGTATCTGCCGCACTACGCGGTCCACACGCCGCTGGAGGCCAAGCCGCCGGCCGTGGAGCATCTTCGCAAACAGGTGTCGGCCGAATTGCGGCATACGAATCCGGTGTATGCGGCGATGATTCAGAGCGTGGACGATTGCGTCGGCCGCGTGACGGCCGCCTTGACCGCCGCCGGAGTCGCCGAGCAGACGATCATCGTGTTCACCTCCGACAACGGCGGCCTGCTGCAATCGACCTCGAATGTTCCGTTGCGAGCAGGCAAGGGGTCGACGTACGAAGGGGGCGTGCGCGTGCCGCTGATCATCAAATGGCCCGGCGTCACGAGTCCAGGCAGCGTGAGTGCCGAGCCGGTAATCAGCGTCGACTTTTTCCCGACGATCCTGCAAATGGCCGGCGCGCTCCGGTCCCCCTCGCCTTCGATCGACGGCGTGAGCCTGGTGCCGGTCCTGTCGGGCAAGGTCGATCGGCTGGCCCGCGACGCCATCTTCTGGCACTATCCGCACTACCATCCCGGCGGCGCCACGCCCTACGGCGCGATTCGGGCCGGGGACTGGAAGCTAATCGAGTTCTACGAAGACATGCACGTCGAACTCTATAACCTTGCCGACGATCTCGGCGAGCAGCACGAGTTGTCGGAAGTGCGGCCGGAAAAAGCGCGGCAGCTTCGCGACCGGCTGCACGCCTGGCGCTCGGCCGTCGGCGCACAAATGCCGACCGCCAATCCCGACTACGATCCGGCGGCGCCCGCCCGGCCGGCACCGAAGCGCCGGCCAAAGCAGGCGAGCCGCTGACTCTCCCAGGCGGCCTCACCCGCCGTGCGGCACGATCTCGCACGACGTGGCGTCGACGAGGACCTTGACCAGTTTGCGCTGCGCGAGCAATTCGACCGAGAAGACCAGCCGGCCGTCGTGCTTTTTCGGCTCGACGCGGCAGGCTTTGGCGTGCGGCTCCTGCTCGAGCGCCGCTTTCACCGCCTGCACCAGGGTGACGGGAGCCCGGCTGATCTGGGTTTCGACCTGCTCGCTGGCATCTTGCTGATTCTCTTCGATGCTCTCGCCCCCCTTTTTCTCAACCGCTCCGCCGGTGGGATCGACTTCCACGATGCGATGTTTGCCGTGGGCCACGACTTCGATTTCGAAGGTGGTATTGTCATGCTTGGTCTCCAGGCTGGCTTCCACCGCCTTGCTGTCCGGAATCTGAGCCAATGCCTGCTCGACCGCGGCGCTGAGGCTGATCGTGGCCCGCTCCAACGACTTGCGTACGTGTTCGGGATCGTCGCTGCCCAAGGCCCAGCGGCCGCCGGCGATCAAGAGAGTCGCCGCAGCCAAGCAAGTTACGAGTGTGGCTTTCATGAGGAGCATCCTTTGTGGTGAGATGTGAGAGCGGCGAAATGCCAGGCGGCCTCGACCAACTCGCGCGAGCCATCGCACTACGGCCGGGCACCCTCTGCCAAATTAATAGCGCCGCAAGGATCGCCAGAGAAGTGCTGCGATTGGCGGCGGTCGAAAATCGTTCGGCTGTTGCTCCTGCGACGAAGCAAAAATGCTCCAGTGCGAGCGCTGCGCAGTCAGCCCGGCCGCGATCGGGTCGGCACAGCGAAACCTCACGCCGATTCCGGGCGTCTGATGCGCCGCTCGAGCCACTGGCTGATCGCCAGCGCGAGAAACGAAATCGTCAGCGACGCGGCCACGATGTGCCACATGCGGGCCTCGGCGGCGTCGCCGGGCCGGTTGTTCAGCAGGTAAACCTGGATCGGCAGCGTACGCGTTTCCGGGCGGATGCCGGCGAACATCAGCGTGGCCCCGAACTCGCCCAGCCCACGCGCGAAGGCCAGCATGCAGCCGGCGAGCAGGCCCTGCCGGGCCAGTGGCAGGCTCACGCTCCAGAAGGCATCCAGCGGGCTTGCGCCCAGCGAACGCGCGACCTGGTACAAACGCGGATCGTAACTCGCCAGCGCCAGGCGGATCGAACGGACCAACAGCGGAAAGCCCATCACGGCCAGCGCCAGCACGGCGGCCCGCCAGGTGAGGGCGATTTCGAGGCCGAACCAGTCATACAACCAGCCGCCGATCCAACCCCGCCGGCCGAAAGCATATAGCAACAGCAGTCCGGTCACGACCGGGGGAAGCACCAGCGGCAGATGGACGAGTGTTTCCAGCAGCGCTTTGCCGGGAAACGATTTGCGTGCCAGCAGCCACGCGCAGGCCACGCCCGGCGCCAGGCTCAACAGGACGGCCGTCGCCGACAGGCCCACGCTCAGCCCCACCGCCTGCCAGTCTTCCGCGGTAAGGCCGAGAAATGGTCCAGTCATGCCTGCTTCTTCTCAGCTTCGCGGCCAGCGCGGGAGGTTCAAGATGCGACGCCGGCAGTTTGCATGCTACGACCAAGCTAGCAGTTTGTCCACGCAGCAAGCGTTCGCTGCGCGCAGGCGATGAGTGCTAGCTGCCGGGCGAATGCGGCTCGGTGGGCAATAGGGCTTGCTCGCTAAGTGCCGATGAGATACCTAGAGTGCCGATCGGCCGCGCCCCCGCAACAAACGCGCGCTGCTCGACGTACACTATTGGTCCCGGCGGTTGAACGGCCGGACCGCAAGAAAGGATTCTGCATGCGCAAGCTCCAATGGGTGGCGCTCATGACCTTGAGCTTTGCGCTCGCGTGCGCTGCGACTGCCGAGGCTGGAGGGCCGCGCTTCTTTTTCGGCCTGAACCTGGCGCCCGGCTTTTATGGCGGCTATGGCTACGGTTACCCGTATGGCTACGGATACCCGGGCTACTATCCGTACTACGGCTACGGCTATCGCCCTTATCCGCCGCCGCCCCCGGTCGTGATGCAAGCGCCGCCCCCGGTGGTGATGCAGGCTCCGCCGGTCGTCGTCACGCAGCAGCCGGCCCGGACAATCGTGACGCAGCAAGCCATCGCGCCCAGCGTGCTGGCCCCCGCGCCGCCGCCGGCTCCGGCGCCGTTCGTCCCCACACAGCAGAATTATTACAACTACCCGGCGGGCAGTTATTACTACCCGTATTAGGCGCAGGCCGCGTCGCGCAGACGAATCGCCGCATGAATGCGGCGGCTAACCGGCGACACTTTGATCTAGAGCGGGCGGCGAGGTAGTGCCCGCGGAAACGGTGGGTCCTCGTGCGGCGGCAGCGGGCTGTCGGCCGTTTCCAGCCAGTTGTGCCGCTCTTCGTCGCTGGCGTAATAGCGGAGCCACACTTCCGCGTCGCCGCCGGGACCGGTGCAGTCCCAGTGCAGGTAGTTGTCGCCGCGATCGAGCTTCTTTTCCGGCGACGGCAGAATGTCGCGATAGATCAGGCAGTAGAGTTGCCGATCGGACAAATGGTCGGTGAAGTCGAGCACGATCCGCCGCTCGAACAGCCTGCGGATCGTGGACCACAGCACCGCCCGCAGTTGCGCGTCGCCGAGCGCCTCGGGCGGACTCAAGCACAACTCGGGATCGAACCATTTCGAGATCGGCAGCACCGGCGCGCGTTCCCAGGCGAGCATGCTCGCCAGGAATTCATTCTCGACGGGCGTCGGCACGCGCCGCAGGTTCAGCGTATCGAGCGATTCGTCGCAGAACGGTTCCAGGTCGTCGCGGAGCTGCGCGTTGCGCAACAAGTGCTCGACCTCATCCGGGTGCAGAAGATGGCTCTCGGACATAAGTGTGGAAACCCCCGCTCTGCGCTGAGAAAAATCCGTGGCGCCGGCTGTACACCGCGTGCCCTAAGATTCGACTTTATCAAGCCCCGGCCAGCGATCAAGTATAATCAGGGCTTCGTCTTGA
>DATCFX010000546.1:0-1144 GCA_036509275.1 Pirellulales bacterium
CGTGGTGGGCACGATGAGCGACGGCGTCGGCTACGTGGCCGTCGACTACAATCCCTCGGCCGTGCCCGAGCCTGGCAGCATGGTCCTAGCCGGCTTGGCCGCGTTGGGCATGACCGGCATGGGCTGGCGTCAGCGCCGCCGTCGCCAGCCGACCGCCCCGCAGCAGGACGAGACCGCCGGCAGCTAGCGCAATGCGGCCGTTGATCAATACTAGTCACGTCGATGGTGGCGAGGTAACAAAGTTCAGCGGTGGCGAGGTTCGGAGCAGGCTCGCCGGTCAGGCCCGGAAAACGAAGCGTTTGTAGCACGGCGTATCGCGTGACTATGATGGCGCTCGTGAGTTGGCCTGATTTCACCGCCGCGTGGTGGCCGACTTCTACACGAAGGAAGGCCATCGGATGAACCGCACGCCAACACGCATTCTCGCCGCTCTCACTGCCCTGGTGCTGGCGCCGTTGACCGTTCTGAACGCGGCAGACGCTCCCCTGAAACGTCCGAACATCGTCTTCATTTTCGCCGACGACTGGGGCTGGGGCGATTTGTCGTGCCACGGGCATCCGTGGTTGAAGACGCCGAACCTCGACAAGCTCGCGAGCGAGGGAATTGATTTCCAGCAGTTTAATGTGCTCAATCCGGTTTGTTCACCGAGCCGCACGGCGGCGACGACGGGCATGTACCCGTCGCGCTTTTGCATTCACCAGCATTTCGCGCCGGGCATCAATGTCGAACGTGGCATGCCCGACTGGCTCGATCCGCAGGCGCCTACGCTGGCACGGTTTCTCAAGGACGCGGGTTATCGCACAGGGCACTTCGGCAAGTGGCATTTGACCAATAGCGGCGCGGTCGGCGCGCCGCAGCCGTCGGCGTATGGCTTTGATGAAGCCGCCGTTTTCAACGGGCCGGGCCGCGAGGCCGGCCTGCACGATACGGCGGGCAACGCGGTGAAGTTCATCCGCGCCAGCAAGGACGGCCCGTTTTATCTCAACGTCTGGCTCCACGAAAGCCACACGGCGCACGTCCCGACGCCGGAGTCCATGCAGAAGTGGAAGCACCTCGATGAACAGCAGCAGGTCTATTCCGCCGTCATCACCGATGGCGACATGGCCGTGGGCCAGGTCCTCGAGGCGCTCAAGGAAACCGGCGT
>DATCFX010000547.1:0-3310 GCA_036509275.1 Pirellulales bacterium
TCATCATTCATCGTTCATCATTCCGCATTCTCTTCTCATTCGTCCGCGGCCCGCATCCAGGGGCGGATCGTCGAGTCGTACGCGTGGATCTCGGTGGACTTGAAGTACAACTCGATTTCGCGCTTGGCGGCCTCGGGACCGTCGGAGGCGTGTACCAGGTTCATCTGGCGACTGGAACTGTAGTCGCCGCGGATGGTGCCGGGCGCCGCCTTCAAGCCGCTGGTCGCGCCCAGCATATCGCGCACGACGCGAATCGCCTCCAACCCCTCGAGAATCGCCGCCACGATCGGGCCGCCGGTGATAAACGCCTCCAAGGTCGGATACCAGCCCTTGCTCACGTGCTCGGCATAATGCTTTTTGGCCAGCTCGGGCGTGACCTGCATCATCTTCATGGCCACGGGTACGAGGCCCTTGTCTTCGAAGCGGGTCAGGATGCGGCCGACCAGCCGCCGCTGCACGCAGTCGGGCTTAAACAGAATGAGCGTTCGCTCCATACAAAATCATCTCCGTTGGAGAGGGAACCGGCGAAAGCCGCCGATTTTACGGTGGCCGTCGCGGAATTTGAAGCCCACGGACGGCGGTCCGTGGGGATTGTGTACCGCCGGCGCAAGCAGTTGTGCTTACAGTTTCTTCAGCCGGATGTTGCGAACGGCGGCCGAGGTACACCAAGTGGCAACGCCCAGCGGCGTGCTTGGTTCGACCTCGAAGCGGATCGAGACTTTGCGGCCGCTGTAGTCGATGTCGACGACCTGCTCCTTGTCGATCCAGGCCTTGATCTCTTTGCCGGTGACCCGCACGCGGATCGTGTACCACTTGTTTTCGTTGAACGAGTGATAGGTGCCGGTCTCGTTTTCCGAGGCGTCCAGGCCGTCGATGCTCGACAGCCCCACGGTCGAGCCGCCCCAGCCGCCGACGATCAGGCTGCACGGCGAGTCGCCAACGGGAAACGTCAGGCCGCAGAAAAAGTCGTGGCCGTCGACGCGCATGGCCTCGAGCGTCAGCTCATAATCGACGCGTGGCAGGCTGCCGGTCCAGGTAATGCCGGTCAGCTCGGAGCCGGTCTCGATCATGATCTGGCGGTCTTCGACCTTGACGGGGCCATGACCGGCAAAATCGCTCGTCTTCCAGCCGGCCAGCGTCTTGCCGTCGAACAAGTCGGCCGTCTGGCCGGGTTTTAGTTTATCGAGCGCGGGGCCGGGCTTAGCCGCGGGCTCTTCGGCCCGCGCCGCCAAAACCACCGCCAGGCCGGCAACCAGCGCGAGCGAAGTCCAAAGCCGGTGGTAGATCATGGCAGTTGGCTCCTGGGAGAGAAATCAATCGTGGCTGCGGCCCCGTCCCGGCGTTCGGGCTGGTACAATCGCACCTGCCATCGCCCGTCAACTATACACCATTCCCGGAGCCCGGTAGACACGATGCGGCGCTATGTCCTGCTCGATCGCGATGGCACGATCAACGTCGATTGCGATTATCTGTGCGATCCCCACAGGCTGGAATTGATCCCCGAAGCCGCCGGCGGCCTGCGGCGACTGGCCGGTTTGGGCCTGGGGCTGGTGGTCATTACCAATCAGTCGGGCGTGGCCCGCGGGCTGATCCGCCCCGAGCAACTCGAGGCGGTGCATACGCGGCTGGGCGAAATGCTGGACAATGAGGGGATCGCGCTGGACGGCATCTACGCCTGCCCGCACGGCCCGGCCGATGGCTGCGGCTGCCGCAAGCCGCTGACCGGCCTGGTCGAGCAAGCGGCCCGGGAACTCAAGTTCGATCCCCGCCAGGCTTTTATGGTTGGCGACAAGGCCAGCGACATTGAACTGGGCCGGCGTGTGGGGGCGATCACGCTGCTGGTGCGGACCGGCTATGGGACCGAGACGGAACGGGCCGGCCTGGCTCGGGCCGACTATGTCGTCGACGATCTGGCGCAAGCGGCCGAGGCAATTCATTCGCTCGTCGGCCCGGTGGCTGAAGACCAATCGAGTTCGTAAACCAGATGGCCGCTCGGCTGCATGCCGAGTTGGCGGTAAGTCTCCAGGGCGGCCCGATTCGCATTTTCGACGTACAGGCGCAGGCCGCAGACGCCGGCATCCGCCCGGGCTTGGGCTGCGACGTGCTCGTACAGGGCGCGGAAGATGCCGCGGCGGCGAAATCCGGCATCGACGTACACGCTCTGCAGCCACCAGAACATGCCCGAGCGCCAATCGCTCCATTCGTACGTGATCATCGCCTGGCCAACCAGCGAGCCGGCCGTTTCGGCGACAAAATAGCGGCCCAACTCGGGCCGGGCCAGCAACTCGGCCACGCCACGCCGCAGGATTTCGACATCCAACTGCTTGTGTTCGCTTTCAACTGCCAGCAGGCGATTGAACTCGACGATCGTCCGCAGATCGTCGCTCGTGGCCCAGCGGATGGAAAGCGGAGTGGCTGGCATCAAAGATGGAGTGCTAAGCCGAAGTTATTTTTCGGTCGATCCTTGTTTGTCGGAACACGCTCACCAATTCACCCGTCACTTGACGACAAAATTCACCAGCCGGCCGGGGACCACGACGACTTTGACCACCGTCTTGCCGGTTATCAACTCCTGGATGCGGGCGTCGGCGCGGGCTGCGGCTTCGATGTCGGCGGGCGTGGCGTCGGCGGCCACGCTGACGCGGCTGCGCAGCTTGCCGAGCACCTGCACCGGCACTTCGATCGTGTCCTCGCGGATGGCCGCCTCGTCGTACTCGGGCCAGGGCTCGTAGGCCAGCGTCTGGTCGTGCCCCAGCAGGCTCCATAACTCTTCGGCCAGGTGCGGGGCAAACGGCGAGAGCAACAGCACGAAGGTTTGCATGGCCGAGCGCGGGCGGCGCTCTTCCTTCGTGAAGAAGTTGGTGAACTCCATCATCTTGGCGATGGCCGTGTTGCAGGCCAGCCGCTCGATGTCCTGCGTGACGCCTTGGATCGTCTTGTGCAGCACGCGGTTTTGCTCGACCGACGGCTCGGCGTCCACGATCGCCGCATTCAATTCGAGCGTCTCGCTACGATCATTGATCATCATCCGCCACGCGCGGTCCAGGAACCCACGGACGCCGTTCACTCCTTCCATGCTCCACGGCTTGGTCGCTTCCAGCGGGCCCATGAACATTTCGTACAGCCGTAAGCTGTCGGCCCCGTATTCGGCGACCACATGGTCCGGATTAACCACATTGCCGCGCGCTTTGGACATCTTATGCGCGCGGCTTTCCAATCGCACGGCTGGATCAGCGGCTAAGACAAACCCTTCGCCCTGCTTCTGTGCAGCTGGCGATTCAACCCTCACCGCTTTTACCGGCTGGCCGCC
>DATCFX010000548.1:0-1204 GCA_036509275.1 Pirellulales bacterium
AACACGTCCAAGGCCGCCCCACCCAGCCGGCCGTTTTGCAACGCGGACGCCAGCGCCGCCAGGTCCACAATCGCCCCCCGGCCCACGTTCACCAGCACCGCGCCGGGCTTCATCTGCTCGAACTGCTTCGCGCCGAACGAGCGTGCGGTCTCGGGCGTGTGCGGGGCGGCGATGACCACGTAGTCGCTCTGCTCGAGTAGATGCTGAGCTTCTGCCGGCGGCCAGCAGGCTTCGACCCCTTCGATATGCTTGAGCGGGCGCGGGTCGACGGCGACCACGCGCATGCCAAAAGCCCTCGCCCGCCGGGCCACCTCCATGCCGATACCCCCCAACCCCACGACGCCCAGTGTGGCGCCGGTTAACTGCCGATGAGCCCGATCGATCGGACTGACGAAGGCCGGGCCGAACGTATTGTCCACGCGGCCGCCCTCGCCCCCCAGCGGCTCCCAGCGCCGCGTGGCCTGCCGGCGGATGTAGTGGTGCAGGTTGCGCGAGAAGCAGAGGATATAGCCGAACACCTGCTCGGCAATCACGTCGGAAAAAATCCCCCGCATGTTGGTCAGCACCGCCGAGTGCTCGACCAGTTCCGGAAACACGTAGTGCTCCAGGCTCACCGTGGGCGATTGCACCCAGCGCAGCCGCCGGGCCGCGGCCAGCAGCCGCGCCGTGATCTTGCCGAACATGGCATCTGCATCGCCGATGGCCGCCAGCGCCTCGTCTTCGCCAGCCGCGTTGACCACGCGCATCGTGCCCGCAGCGCGCGTGATCGCCTCCAAACGCCGCTCATCGACCGCCGGATAAAGCAGGAGTTTCATAGTCGCGGCATTATGCCATCCAGCCGGCCCGCATGCGAGCCGTATCCGCACGGCCCATTAGCCGGCTCATTCATGAGCCGTTTCCGCCGGCGAATGATGAACGCCTGGCTCTTGCGGTAAAGATGGGACGCCCATCGGACAACGAAGTTGCCAAGCATGCACTGCGCTGAACCGCTAATTGCCTCCTCGCGGCGCGCAGTCGCTAGCTGCCGGCGGTCTCGTCCTGCTGCGGGGCGGTCGGCTGGCGGCGGCGGCGCTGACGCCAGCCCATGCCGGTCATGCCCAACGCGGCCAAGCCGGCTAGGACCATGCTGCCAGGCTCGGGCACGGCCGAGGGATTGTAGTCGACGGCCACGTAGCCGACGCCGTCGCTCATCGTGCCCACCACG
>DATCFX010000549.1:0-6220 GCA_036509275.1 Pirellulales bacterium
CGGCAGCATGACGTCCAGCAGAATCACGTCAGGGTGGCGTTGGGAGGCGACTTTTAGGCCTTCTTCGGCGCTCTCGGCCGTGAGAATTTCGAGCTGCGTTTCCTCGAAGATGCGGCGGATCGTATGCCGCACGGCCCGGTCGTCGTCGATGACCAGCACCACGGCCGGAGCCAGTTCGACCGGGGCGACCGTGCTAAGGTCTTGATCCGTGCTCCGCTCAAGCGTCGCTTGAGCCGAGCCTTTGCCGTTGTTTTGCGTTGCGTGTTCGGTAGGAACTCGAGCGTTGCTCATAGGGTCCCAATGCGCTGGAATTGAGTGGATGTCTGGTAAACACTGGCTCGGCGACCGACACGGGCCGCTGCTACGTGTGTGCTAAATCATGGAGCAAGGGCATTCCCATTCCGTTTGAAATGCGAGCCTTCCGGCGTAGCAGCAATTGCGCCGAAGACAAAAAAAGCCCCTGGGCGTTTCGAAAAACACGCCAGGGGCTGTCTTAGCCTGCGTCACTGCCCGCGAGACGCACTAGCGCGTCCTTCAAGCCTGCCACCGATACCGAGCCTACTAGCCGGTCGCTCGAAAGTCAATCCGACTGCTGCGCGACCAGGCATACTCTGCTCCGCCCGCCAACGGACCGATTCGCCCAATCGCTAGCGGCGGTCGGGCGGGCCGAAGGCCATTTCCGCGGTCACGATCATCTCGGCGACCTGCACCAGCTTTTTGTTCTGCCGGCTGGCGAGTTTTTGCAGCCGGCGAAAGGCATCGTGCTCGTGCAACTCGCCCAGCTTCATCAGGATGTTTTTGGCCCGCTCGATGATCTTGCGGTCTTGCAACGCCTGGCGCAAATTCGACGTCTCCTGGCGCAGCTCTTCGAACTCCTGAAACCGCTTCATGGCCAGGCTGATCGCGACTTCCATATCGGCGCGCGTCACGGGTTTGACGAGATAAGCCAGCACGTGGTTTTCCTGGGCCCGCTCGATCAATTCGGCATCGTGGTATCCGGAAACGAGAATGATCGGCACTGGGTTGCTGGCGTAGATTTGCTCCGAAGCATCAAGCCCGTCCAGATCAGGCATCTTGATGTCGGAGACGACCAGGTCCGGCTTGAGTTGTTCGCACTGGCGGACTAATTCGGAACCGCTGGCAGCCGCGCAAACCACCCGGTGCCCCATTTCCGGCAGGATTTCCTGGTAGAAGTCGCGGGCCAGTTGATCATCGTCGGCGACAATCACGCGCAGCGCACGGTCCATGGCGTTCAACTCCGTCGTATGAGGCTTGCTTGCCGACTCGAAAAGCGTGGTCGCAGCGCCTACCCGCTCTCTTCCGCCCAGGATGGCCGGGATATTCGCATTCAATGCACCGGTGCCGAAGCCCGCTGCCGCCGTCAAGGCAGCGCCATCGGTCATGGCGGGCCTTCAGCCGAGCATTTCACGTGCCATGAAGTCGCCGACAAGCTAGCCTATCGCAGCCCATTGTGGGTCTCAAGCGATATTTCGATCGGGACGCAGCGCATCGGTGACTGTTCGCCCGCGGCGGCGGCTAATCCAGGACGCAGGCCGGCCACGTGCGAACCAGCAGCACCGCGCTCGTACGCAAACCGCAACAAACCAAAATGTCGCGGAAATGCGCGCACGAACGCCAATGGGCAGCTACTTGCTGTCTTTGGCGGCGATCGAGATGTGAGGGCTCAGTCCTTTTCCGGCGGCGCATCGCCGAAGCTCTTGCCGGCTTTGGTCATGAGCTCCTCGAAGCGTTTTCGGGCCTTCTTCCAGGCTGGCGCTTGCAGAGGCACGGCGCACTTGCCCATGGCCTTGCATGTGTTCTCGCCCGGCTTGGCGCCGCACCCACCTTGGCCGCGGCAATCGTTGGCCGCATGGCAGGAATGGGCTTTGGCTGTGGCACAGGCTCCTTGGCCCGCACAGGCGTTGTCCTTGCTTTTGCCTTTTCCTTTGCATGTGTTCAGGCCACGGCAAATATGGGGGTCGCTCAACAGCGGATTCTTCAGGGGATTTTTATCATCGTCATTGTCGGCGGCCAGTCCGACCTGCGTCCCCGCCAGCAAGCCGCCGAACGCGGCCAGCGTGAACTTGGAAAAGTGGCGCCGGTCGATGAGAGGTTCGTCCATCGTTGCTTCCCCCTAATTGCTTGCGTGCCGCTCGATCGAAGGCGGGCGGCAGGGCCCCAAAAAAGAACGCCTACCGCGGCGCATCATAACCTCGCTCTAGCGCCTTGAAAATCCTTCGCCCGCGGTAAAATCTGTCCGCGGCACGACCAGCGCCGTGGGGCGGATCGGTCAGGGGAATCTAAAATCGCCTCAATCGCCGATCAATGGCCGCAACCAACTCCAGGCCTGGTCCTTGAGTTCGACGGCCGGCGGATTGGGCAGAATCTCGGGTGGCCCAGGCTGCATTATGTTATCTGGCGAGATGGCTCCGATGGTCAATTCACCATCGCTGTAATACCAGTCGCCACCGCCGTTGCGGCCTTGCAATGTGGCGCCGACGCCGGTCACCTGGTAAATCTTCACCAGTTCCTGGGCTTGCTGGAGATCGCCGATGAACGCATTTCGCTCGGCATCCACGTCGGCCGCAATGTGGTGCGTAATCTGACCCGTGCGATGGCTGAGTCCCACGCTGCGATCGAAGGTGGCCGAACCAATCCATAGCGGCCGGCCGCCGGCTCCCCGGTCTTCCAGCAGCCAAAGCCGCACATGATGCCGCTGCCGGGCACTCTCACCGACGGGCCGCTCGAAGGCCAGGTCTTGCCGCCGGCCCAGCAAGAACAGGTTGCTTACCGGCGCGGTGGGATACGGACGATTCAAGATCGCGCTTTCGGAAATCCGCAGCGAGCTGCGGAGGCTGATCGCATCGGCTGGCCGCCAGCCGGCGGCGATCACGGCCCGGACGACTTCTTCTTTGCTGCCGACCAGGCCCACATTTAGCGGATCGCCGGGGATGCCGTTGGCCGTGCGGGTGGTTTTTGGCAGCGTGGCGAGCTCCGGATGATGTTCGTAGTGCTGCCAGATCGCCGGCAGCAGGGCATAAGCCAGCAGGAAATAGGTTAAGCCCAGCGTGATGACCGTCAGGCTCGCGCGCTTGGCAATGCGCTCGGCCTTGTGCCAGCGCCGCTGCCGTGCGGTATGAATGAGCCCGGGCGATGGCGGTTGTTCCCCAGTGGTTGAATTCGCCGCCGGGGGATCCTCTGGATTGGTTGATCCGCTCAAGGCCTGTCCTCCTGAAAACGCCCCCGGGCGAAAATCATGTGGGCTGTCGTCGCACGGGCATTGTACGGGAAAGTGCGGCAGGTTGCCGACGCCCTGGCGGGATGGCGCCGCCCAAGGATCGACCGAAAAATAACTTCTCCGCGACCCCTCTCCCCTTGCGGGAGAGGGCCGGGTGAGGGGCCGGGAAAAACGGAAGTTATTTTTCGGTCGATCCCAATTTGTTCGCCAGGGGGTCGCCGGGCCGCGAGGCTAAAAGGGTGGCGTGCAAGGCGGCAATGCTTGATTTAGAATGGACGCAGTTTCGCCCTGTTTCCGCCAGCCCCCTGAATCGAGTCATGCACGCCAGGTCGCCAGTTCCCATCCAACATTTTCTCGTAGCAATTGGTCTGATCGGCGCACCGGCATGGCAACGGGTGGCATGCGCCGCTGAGCAAGCCAAAGCCGAGCCGGCGGCAGCCGACACGCTGGCCCTTGCGCGCCATACCGGCTGGAAGGTTACGCGAGCCGTCATTGAAAGGCTCGAACAGCGGTCGGGGCCAAAATTTCCCGGCGTGCAGGCGTGGCTCGAAAGTTATCGCGAGCTGGCAAAGAAGCTAGACCCCCACGCGCCGCCGGAACAGTGGCCGACGCTGGATGTCGACGAACTGGTGACGCATAATCCGCAGTTCTGGCGGGCGTACTACGAAATTGCGCCCGGCGATCCGGCGGTCATGGCCTTGCACGCCGGATTGCTACTGGCCGGTGGCGAAAGTGCCCGGGCGTTGTACGTGCTGGCAATTGCCCGGCAATTGCCGGGAGTTCCCCAGGGGATGCGGCAGGTCTTCGAACTGCTGGCGGCTTATGCCCAGCGGACATTAAACGATGCCCGAGAGTTGCTGCACGAGGGGATCAAGCGGTTCGACCGCGGCGATTATGCGGGGGCGGCGAAGAAGTATCGTCAGCAACTGGCGCTGTGGCCGCAGGACGGTTGGGCCGCGTATGAGCTGGGATTAACGCTGTATTTTCAGCAGGAACTAGCGGCCGGCCGCAAGCCGCCGGCGGTGGGAAGCCTGCAAATCAACCAGGGTTCGCCGGCTTCGCCCGAAGTGGCGGGCTGGTACGCTAGGGCCCGGCGGCACGATCCCTTTCAGTTCAACGCTTATCAAGGGGGCGATCCGGACACCATCCAAAAATCAATCGCGATGTTCAAGGAGTGCCGTTCGGATTGGGAAAAGCTGGCGAAGGCGACAGGCCCCGTCGACCGGCAAGTGATCGAGCGCTTTTCCGAGGCGTGCCAGCGGGCCGGGATCGACGCATTGGCACTGGTCGCGCGGCAAGTGGTGGCGGCGCGTCGCGGGCGTTATTCGCCGGTCGACTTTCCTTTGATCACTGCCAGCCTGCGCAGTCTAGCGCCCGGCCCGGCCGTCGAAGCGATTATCAAGCGGCTGCCCGATCGGAAGCCAGCGGAGTTCCTGCAATTGATTGCCCCTGAACCCTCGGCGCCCTAACGTCCCAGGAGACTCGACTTCATGCCGTTTCTGAACATTGCCGACTTCAGCCCCATCGAGCCGGTGCCCGGCTGCCGCATGCGCACGCCATTCGGCCAGCACCTGATGCTCTCTTATTTGGAGATGGATGCCGGTGCGGAAGTACCGACGCACGCGCATCCGCACGAACAGGGTGGCATGTTATTGCGTGGGCGACTGCAGTTGACGATTGGCGACGAAACGCGCTTGGTCGAGGCCGGCGCCATGTTCTTGATTCCGCCGAACGTGCCGCACCGGGCGGTGGCCGTCGACGGGCCGGCGGTCGTGCTGGATGTCTTCAGCCCCGTGCGTGAAGATTATGCAGAACTTACCAATCGTTACATCCCGCCGCTCGATGCCACATGATTTCGCCCCCTGGGATCATCTTGCTTGCCACCCTTTTTCGGGGTCAAGGCGGCCGGGTGGCAGGCCAGCAGGCACGTCGCACTGCGGTGAGCCGTGGAGTTGACCGGCAGGTTTGATTACACTGGTGCAATCATGGGGCCGGCAGGCCGTCCTATCGGGCGGCCGTGAATCCCGCGTGCCGCACGACCACTGGGCCACCACCGAGCGGCCAATTGTTCTGAGTTCCTTTGGCGACCAAGGTTCCGGGGTCTGCCGAGACGCAAGCGGGCCATTTCATTCATCTATCCGACGGTCGAGGAAGCGTGTCAAGCCAGGGCGCCTTTTGGAAATCCGCAGACGGCAACCTGCCGGCCATTCCGCCGAATGCGAAACCGCGGGTCAAAAACTTCGTTCTGGCCTGGCTCATCGCGCAGGCCGACGAGCGGAAACCCGAGCTTTGGGCCACGCGCTACGGCAGCGTGCTCGTGGTGCTGGCCATCGCCACGGTGATCCGGGTGCTACTGGATCCCTTGCTGGACAAAACGGCGCCGCACGGCTTTTATCTGATGGGGACCGTGTACATTGCGTGGCGGCGCGGCCTGGGGCCGGCGCTGATGTGCGTGCTGCTGGGCGCACTGCTGGCGACGTATCTGTTTGTGACGCCGCGCTACACGCTGCTGACGATCTCCGGCGCCGAAAATCAGATCAATTTGCTGCTGAGCTTGGTCCTCGGCATTTCGATGGCGCTGGTCAGCGAATCGCTGCGAATCGCCGCGACCGAAAATGCACGCCTCTACCGGCAAGCCAAGGAAGCGGATCTTCGCAAGGACGAGTTTCTGGCCATGCTGGCCCACGAGCTGCGCAACCCGCTGGTGCCAATCCGCAACGCGCTTTATGTCCTGAATTCCAAGGGTTCGATCGATCCCGACGTGGCTGCGATGCGCGAGTTGATGCAGCGGCAGGTCAACCATTTGATCCGCCTGGTTGACGACCTGCTGGACGTCTCGCGAATTACCCGCGGCATTGTCGAACTGCGGCGTGAGGCGGTGCCGGCCGGTGAAATCTTTACGGCGGCATTGGACATCTCGCGGCCGCTGATCGATTCCAAGCAACAACGGCTCGCGGTCACCATGCCCCCGGGCGATGCGCT
>DATCFX010000550.1:0-1485 GCA_036509275.1 Pirellulales bacterium
AGCGGCCTAGCTGCGCGACCATCTGCTCCAACGAAATTCCTCGCGTTCGCCGCGTCAGTTCCCGTACTCGCTCCCGAAAACGGGCCAGAGCTTTCGGCGCGATCCGCCGTTTGGGCTCTCGTCCGTTGGTGAAGCTGCCGAATGGCTCGGACCCGGCAAGCCAGCAGCAGCTTACGCGGCGCGGCATGGTAATGACCTTCGCAGTGCACCGGAAGGAGACCCTCTATAAATGTTTCCCGATATTGCGTCAGTGTTGTCGACCGTTAGTGAGACTGAGGCCAAGCAGCAGGCGAAAGAGCAAGCTCAGATGCAAGCGCTGGCTGATCCGGCGAACCAGGCGGCTGTTATCACGGAAATGTTCGCCCCTGCGGTCTTGGCCACCATTTCCAACAAGCACTTGGGGGCGATTGCCAACCCCGCCGGTTTCAGCTTGACGCAGGCTTTCAATTCCGCAGGCCAACAGCTCGCAAGGCGCTTTTTGAACCGCCGTGGATCGGTTAGCTTGTTTTGTACGCTGGAGGGAAGGATCTCAAGTGAGGCACATCGATGAAGATCCAACGTATCGAGACCTATCCCGTGCGGATTCCGCTCAAGCCCGAGCGGCGGATGATCACTTCGCTCGGCGTCCACGACGTGAGTCAGTACGTGCTGGTGCGGCTGCTCACGGACAGCGATGTCGAGGGTGCCGGCGAAGCGACGGTGTCGCCTCTCTGGAGCGGCGAAACGGTCGGCGGCTGCGGGGCGGTCATCGAGCAGTTTTTTGCGCCGGCGCTCGTCGGCTGCGAGGTTTCGGACATCGACGAGATCGTCCGGCGAATGGATTTTGCCTGCAAACACAACTGGTTTGCCAAGGCCGCCGTGGAGATGGCCTGCTGGGACGCCTGGGGCAAGCTGGCTGGTAAGCCGGTATATGAACTGCTGGGGGGGCCGCAGCGGCCGCTCGCCTTCCGCTGCCGTTTCTCGATGGGTGCGTACGAGGTCGAAAGGGCACGCCGCGTGGCTGCCGAACGTGTGGCGGTGGGCTTTACGACCATCAAGGTGAAGGTCGGCGGCGAGTCGAACGACGATCTGTTGCGCGTGCGAGCCGTGCGCGAGGTCATCGGGCCCGAACTGGCGCTGGACATCGATGCCAACTGCGGCTGGTCGGCCGAAACGGCAATTCGCAAGATCAAGGCATTAGCCGATTGCCGCCTCGCGTTGGTCGAGCAGCCCACGCCCGACGGAGATTACGAGGCTATCGCTCGGGTGCGGCGCGAAACCGGTTGCACGATGATGGCCGACGACATGTGTTTCGACCTGGCGCACGCCCGGGAGTTGATCCGCCACGAAGCGTGCGACGTCATCAACGCCTATCCCGGCAAGCATGGCGGCATCGGCAAGGCCCGGCGGATCGTGGACTTTGCCGGCTCGCACGGCGTGGTCTGCACGATCGGCTCGAACCTGGAGCTGGACGTGGCGACCGCCGCCATGGCCCACCTGGTTGTT
>DATCFX010000551.1:0-3648 GCA_036509275.1 Pirellulales bacterium
GCCTTCGCTCCCTGGCGTGAACCAGGGCTCTATGCACACCGCGCGCCGCCGCAGGCCAGAAGCCATTACTGCCGTGGCAGGCAGCGATTAGCGATTTGCCAGCAAACCGACCACCTTGTAAAAATTGTGGGTAATACACAGTCCCTTTAGGGCTGGGATTTTTCGGCCACGTCCAAGATCTGCCCTCTTTTTCCGACGCGGCCTTTGGCCGCGTCGGAAAAAGAGGGCAAACGCACAGCGCTCGCGCAACCCCAGCCCTAAAGGGACTGGGCTACGGAAAAAACGTAGGTGCCCACCTACAAATCTGATGCTCAAACGCTAACGGTCGCCGGCCAACTCGGGCAATGTCGAGTTGGCGCCCGCGGGCGCATAACCGACGTCGGACGCATGTGCGGCCGCAGGCGTGAACGAACTGACCTCCGGCGCCGGCGCCAGCACCGATGGCGACGCGGCCAGCAATCGCGATGGGCTGGCCGGCGGCGGGTCCGCTCGATCGCCGGGATGGTGATCGATCCCCTGGCCGGTGCCTGGCTGGCGGCACGTCCTCGCGTCGCCTCCGTGCAGATTCGACCTCGGGTGCAATCGTCCGCGGTGCGAACAGTCTGGCAGCCCCGGCTCCTTGGCTTTGAGCTGGCGAATGTGGCAGAGCAGGCAAGGTAAAAACACCCTGCCGCCGCAACCGGGACAGCGCACCAGCGGTCCACGCTGCGGCTCGAAGGCATCGGCCGGAGCCGAGATCCTCGGCCGTCGCCCCAAGGCAATGCTATTGACCGTGCCCCGGCTGATGCCCACCAGCTTGGCAATCTTGCGCTGCGAAACCAGCCCCTGGGCCAGCATGCGTTCGACCTCGTCAACCATCGCGGAGGTAATCTTCATCTGCTCATCTCTCCCTTCAATTGGGCGCGGGTCGGGCGCCTGCACGAGCTAAAGCGCGTTAATCGTCCTCGTTGTCGTCGTTGTCGCGATCGAAATCGCGCCAGTCGTCGGCGTCGTCCCAATCGTGGTCGTCGTGTTCGAAGTCGTCGTCCAGCGAGTCGTCCGGTAACGGATCGTCCCACTGCTCGAGTTCGGCCGGATCGGGTTCCACCGCTTCCCAATCGTCGGCATCGTCATCGTCGGGAAGCGTGCGGTACGCCCGGGCAGCACCGGCGGCCCACGGGGTTGAAGAGCGAGCAATTCGAAGGCAGGCGGGCATGGCGGACCTCGCGAACTTGGGGCAGCGGGACCTAGACGACTCACGGCGGCGGCCGGCGGGCCACAGCGCGTCGAATCCTAACGACAGAAATGGCCCATTTGCAACCATTATTTTGTGCATTTTTTTGACCTTTTTTAGCCGAATAAGGCGATTTCTTTCGGGCACTTTTCCGTGCATCCTCGACAGCCGGCGGCGGGACAGGTTAGGATGACGGCCGACGGCGTAGCACGCTCCTTGTTCAGAGGCCCCGGGGCCGCGATCCATGACGCTTGTTCCCTTTCCTCCCGAAGCGCTCGACGAATTAGCCCTGCGGTTCTTCGACCTGGCGGCGATCTCGCGGCAAATGGCCGCAGCCAGTCGCGAGAACGAGCTGGCCGATTTCGCCTTGCACGCCAATAAAGTGAACGAATGGCTGAGCAAGATGGAGGACTGGGCCCACGACGCGTCGGCCCGGCTCGAGACGGCCGTTATCCGCCAGCGCGGCGTTCGGAAGGCTCAATCCCTGGCTTTGGCCAACGGCGACAAAGGCGCCAGCCGGCCTGGACGCAACCGCCGAAAAAACGCTGCAAAATGACCAAAATATCTGGCATCGTCCGGGCACTCGATGGCGGCCGCCAAACGAGCCATGCACAGTCTGCCCCGCAGCCGTGGCAACCCTCATGACCGGCGCTCTGCATGGCGGCCAGCGCGAAGCCGAGTTGCGCACCCGCTTCGATGTGGTGGAAACCGCGCTCACGTTGGCTGGGCGCGAATTGCGAATGCTGCACCCGCGCAGCGCCGACGATCTGCTGGACGAAGAGGCCTTCGACCGTGACGGCCGCATTCCTTACTGGGCCGACATCTGGCCTTCGTCCCGCCTGCTGGCCGAGCGCCTGGTGAGCCAGGCCGGCCGCGGCCGCCGACTGCTGGAGTTGGGCTGCGGCGCCGGCTTCTGCGCACTGGCCGCCGCGCTGGCCGGCTTCGAAACGCTGGCCACGGACTATTACGCCGAGGCGTTGGAGTTCGTCGAGGTCAACGCTGCTCGCAATGGGCTGCCTTCGCTCGCCACGCGATTGGTCGACTGGCGCGAGTTTCCGAGTGACTTGGCCGGCTTCGATTGGGTCGTGGCGGCCGACGTCTTATATGAGCGCCCGTATGCCGATCTGGTGGCCGCGGCCGTGTCCCATTCGCTGGCTCCGGCGGGCCGCGCGCTGGTCGCCGATCCGGGCCGCGCCGGCGCCGCAGCGCTGCCAGATGCTTGCCGCCAGCACGGCCTCGAGCTGGTCGGCCGCCAGCAAACGCTGTTTGTCGAAGGTGAGCGCCGCGCGACCATCGACTTCTACGAGCTTCGCCGCCGCGGCGAGATTGCTTGACTCGACTGCGCGGCCGCTCCTAAGATTTTAGATGGCGGTGCAGGGCGGCGCGGCCGACGCGGTGGGTCGGACAGAAATGGAGGGCTTTCGATGACTGCCATGTCCTCGCTACGTGCCTGGGCGTCACTGCGTGCGCTGGCCGCTTCGGGTGCGGCCGCCCGCGACTGGCTGCCTGGCCGGCTGTTCACCGGCCGGCGGAATGTCTCGGCCCCCGAGTGCTGGCTTTCGTTGGCGGCCGGGGGCGGCATGCTCGTCGCCGGCTTGCGGCGCCGCTCGTTGACGGGCATGGTCCTGGGGGGCGGGTTGCTCGCCCGTGGCGTGACGGGCCATTGCCCGCTGTACCAGGCGCTGGGCATCGGTGCGAGCGCCCAGCGGCGCCATGCGGGCTGGGTGGCCGTGGCTGCCGGCCACGGAGTGCGACTGGACCAGCGGGTGCTCATACGCCGGGCCGTGTCCGACGTGTTCGACTTCTGGCGGAATTTCGAAAACCTGCCGCGCGTGCTGGATCATCTGTATTCGGTGGAAATGGTGGGCACCAGCCACACGCATTGGATCGCCAAAGGGCCGCTGGGGGTGACGGCCCAATGGGACGCCGAAATCATCAACGAGCGTCGGGGCCAATTGATCGCTTGGCGTTCGCTGCCCGGCGGGGATCTCAATACGGCCGGCGCGGTGCGGTTTTCGCCGTCGCCCGATGGTTTCGGCACGCTGCTGCGCGTAGAACTCAAATACGATCCGCCGGGCGGTCGCCTGGGATTGACGCTGGCTCGGCTGTTAGGCGAGGACCCGCGCAGGCAGCTTCGCCAAGACTTAGCCCGCGTCAAAGACCTACTGGAAGGAGAGGAGGAAATCATCGGCGATGAAGCACCGGCCGGCAGTCGCAAGGCCAAGTGAACACAAGCAATAGGCACCGGAGGACGAGCAGATGACGACCTGGATTCTGGTTGGAGACGCGAGTCGAGCTCGGCTGTTTAGCTCGAACGGGGCCAAAGGACCTTGGGCCTTGGTGCGGTCGCTCAAGCATCCCGAGAGCCGGCTGCCGGATTCAGAGCTTGCCGGCCGCCAACGTGGCCGGGCGCAGCAAAGTGGCGGCGGCGGCAA
>DATCFX010000552.1:0-1092 GCA_036509275.1 Pirellulales bacterium
CCGGCAGCTTGTCCCAGCGGCCTTGATACGCGCGGTAATCGAGATTCGGCGGCAGCTCGAGTCCTGCCACCAGCGCATTGGCCAGATCGCGCGACTCCTGCTCGCTGAGCTTCAGACTAGGCATCCGGCCCGAGTGCCGCACGGCCAGCGGATCGTGGAGGAAGCGGGCCAGCGTGGGGACGCTGTATTTGGCGCCCAGGTTGCCCAGCGGAAACGAAGTGGCCAGCCGCTGGGCCGGCGCGATTCCCGGCCGGTCGTGGCATGCGGCACAGCCCACCTCGGTAAACAGCCGTCGGCCGCGCTCGGCCGCTTGCCGGTCCGGCATCTGATCCACGGGCGGGGCGCCGCCGCCGCTTGCCAGGAAGTGGACAATCGCGTCCACCTGCTGCTGTCGCTGGCCGTCGTCTCCCAGCGGGACGCGGGGCATCGGCGTGCCGGGCTTGGCGTGCTGCGGATCGGCAATCATCGCCCGCAGATAATCGAGCCGCACGCGGCCGGCCACGTCGCTCAAGTCGGGCCCCTCTCGCCGCTGACCGAAGCCCTCCATCCCCGCCGGCATTCCCGCATGACAAGCCACGCAATTGAGCTCGACCAGCAGCAGCCGCCCCGCCTCCGCCGGATTGTGTTCGAACAGGCCATCGCGCCGCTCCAGCGCCGGCACCACGGCCGAAGTCTCGGCCCGCGCACAATCGCACGCAATGCAGCCCCAACCGAGCACAATGCCAAGCACGGCCACCATCAACCGGACTCGGGGCATCGGGAAGATTCGCATCGGAAATGAAAACGAGGGGGGAAAGAACAGGCGGGACCGCAATGGCGGGCTTGTTGCCAGTCTAATTGATGCCAGATGATGTCGCAAACCGCGGCTGGCCCAACCCGGTAGAATGAAGGCGAAGTTTGGAAACGCAGCGCCGAGTCGATCAACGGGGGCCAGCGCCATGACACGCGAGCAACGCGAAGCAGCAACCACACAACCCGCCGCGATCGGCTATGGCCCGGAGCCGGCCCGCTCGGAAATCGACAAGCTGCCCGGACCGGCGGTGCTGGAGTTCGGCGCCGATTGGTGCGGACATTGCCAGGCGCTCGCGCCGC
>DATCFX010000553.1:0-3888 GCA_036509275.1 Pirellulales bacterium
TAGCTCCAGACGGTGAGGATATGCCCCTGGGCTGAAATCAGAAATCCGCTCTGGTAGGCCTCCAGGCCACGATAGCCGCCGGCGCCGTAGATCTTCACAATCTTGGGCTCGACGCGCGCGATCGACTGGCCCAACGACGGATCGCCAGGCTCCGCGCGGACTGCGGCCGCGGCCGGCGCGCAGGCCGTCGCCAGCACACAACAAGTTAGCAGCAGCGCGGATTTTGTCATTGCGGCGAAGCGGTGGGTTGGCGGGGATTGATTTCGCTGAACTTGAAGATCGCGTAGGTCTGATCGCCGTGGCGCACTTCGAGCGTATGCGGCAACTCGCGTTCCTGGCCGTCGGCGCCCGGCAGATCGCGCTCGTGGCTGAAGATCAGCTCGCAGGGATCGTCGCCGGGCGAGCGAAACAGCTCCATCTTCAGCATCCGGCCGGTGCCCGGCTCGAACAAGAAGCGGCATTGCACGCCGGCCGAAGTGGCAAACAGGGCATCGACCAGGCCGGCGCGGCCCGGCAGGGGCACCGTACCTTCGTAATACACGTCGCCAAATTTTTCCGGCCCGGAGACCAAGAAGCGCCGCCACAGATACAAGGCCGCCAGCATGCCGCCCGAGCCGGGCGGGTCGGCGGCGACGGCCAGGCTACCCTGGACCAGCAGCTTTTGATGTCCACCGGGCAGCGCGCACTCGACGCCGCGGTCGGACAGTTCCAATTGCGAGTCGCCGGGCGTGAGCAATTGCCCGCGCAGCGTCCAGACGCCGGTGGCCGCGGTAAAGTCGCCGTGCGCCTGGAAATTGGCCCAAATCTCGCCCCGCCGCTGGCGGTTGAAGTAGTAGTTGGCGTACCCGCTACGGGCTTCGAACTGTTTGCGCACCAAGTCGGGCATTTCGGCCGGTTTCTGCTTGGGCTGCATGGCCGGCGGCAAAGGAATGTGCTTCGGCTCGGGACCTTCCGGCCCCGGTTTTTTGCCCTTCTTGCCCGGCCGTTTGTCGGGATCGGGCACTTCCAGCTTGGGCCGCTCGGCCAGCTTGTCGGCGAGCTCTTGCTGGCCGTGGACCCCGGCCAGCCGCACGAAAACATCGAAGGTTTTTCCCTGCCGGCGATAGGTCAGCGGCACCTGCCAATCCTTGGGGAAAATGCCCAGCACGTTTTTGAAGGCGTTGGCCGTGTGGATGGGCCGGCCGCCGAAGCTCACGATCTCATCGTCGTAACGCAGGCCGCGGCGATAGGCGTCGGAATCTTCCAGAATGTCCGAAACCAGCACGCGCCCCTGATCGTCGTTCGAGACGCGGGCACCCAGCGTGGCGTGGTCCAGGATGCGCCCGCTCTTGAGGTGGCCCAGGAAGTTTTTCAATTGGTTGCTCGAAATGGCGTAGCCCACGCCCACGTTCACCCGGCCGCGTTTTTCGAATGAACCGCGGCCGTTGACGCCGATCAGCTTGCCCGCGGCATCGAACAGCGGACCGCCCGAATTGCCGGGATTGATCGAAGCGTCGGTTTGCAGGCAGTCGGTATATTCCAGCAGCGTACCGGCTGGATACTGATAGCGATGCACGCCCGAGATAATGCCGTACGTCACGGTGGGCTTGAAATCGGTGGCCAGCAGAAACGGATTGCCCACGGCAAACACCCAGTCGCCCTGGTGGACTTCGTCGCTGTCGACCAGTTCGGCGCAAGGAAAATCGTCGCGGCCCAACAGCTTGAGAAGCGCCACGTCGCCCACCGGGTCGACGCCCACGATCACCGCGTCGTACAGCCGGCCGTCGGTCATGCCGCACTTCATGGAGTTGCCGGCCGCCTGGACCACGTGAAAGTTGCTCAAGGCGTAGCCGTCGGGCGAAATCACCACGCCCGACCCGCCGTCGTTGCCCTGGTGAGCAAAGATCACGATCGCCGAGCGGCAGGCCCGTTCCATCGCGGCCACGCGCTGGGCTTCGGCCGCGGCCACGGCCGGGTCGAGATCGCTGGCGGCTAAGGCCGGACCAGCGGACGATGCCCGTAGCAACAAGTCGGCGAACAGCAACAAGACTGGCAACGCGTACTTCATTCGAGAATCCTTGCCTCGCAAAGGTCGAGGTGGTCCGCCACCTCGTCGCCGTTGAAATCCGCGACGATCTTCAGCCGCGCGACTCCACGGATATCGACATCCAGCTTCCGCGGCGGATCGCGGCCGGTGAGCACTTCTTCCACGAGCAGCCGATTGTCGCCATAGATCGACAGCCGCACGTTGCCCCCGGGCCGCACGGCGTCGTCGATGCCGGCCAGGGCCACCAAGCGGCCGAAGGCGCCGGGCAGGCGGAAGACCACTTCGCTGCGGCTGTACATGGTCAGCCCCTTGGCATAGCTCCGATCGCCCAGCCGCAGGCTGCCCGGCTCCAGGCCGCGATTCAGCCGCGGCGCGAAGAACGCGCGGTCGGCCTTGGTCGCCTGGCTGCTGCCCAGCAGCGGCGTGTAGACTATTCGCTCGGGCGCCAAATCGCTCAAGTACTGCACGTTGAAGCGAACCTGCTCCAGCCGATCCAGCGGCATGTCCAATTTCAGGCCCGACGGGCTGGTGACGCGCGCACGGTCGTCGTCGATCACAACCTGGTGCGCGGCCAGCCGCGTGCCCGAAGCATCGCTGAGCGTGCAAAAGGCCGGCTGCAAGGGCTGCGCATCGGCCGGGCGTGCGTAGACGAGTCCCTCGACTTTCGCCAGCTTGACTTGGATCGTTTCGTCGCCGAGCGTGAACGGCACCTTCTCGGCACCGACGTCGCCGATCACGCCGGTGAGCGCGTCGAGCGAGTCTTGCTTGCGCACGACGAGCACGTCGTCGGTGCGGCCGGCCCGCAGGATTTCGGTCCATTGCCGAGCCACGTCGGCCGATTGGTCATGAAAGCGCACGCTGGCCACGAGGTTCTGGCCGAAGCTGAATTGGCTTCCGTCGGCGAGCGTGACCAGGGCCTGTTTGCCCTCCGTCCGATAGCTCGTGGCGGCCAGCGACGAACCGTCCCAAAGATCGACGTGCAGCGGCAGCCGTTTGGCTGTCACCGGCTGCTGCCGCCGCAATTCGATGATCTGGCCGAGATCGCGGCGGCCCGCGGCGGTTTCGAGCACGGTGCGATTGGCCGAAAGCTCGACCAGCGTCCCGGTGACTTGCGGGCCGTCGCTCAACTGCGCGGTGAATTCCGGCGGCGCGGCCAGCGCGGCGAGGATTAGCAACAGGGGGGCGACATTCATGGCGTTTCGCTGCCTTCGCTGGCCAGGCGGCGGAAGTATTGTTCGATCACGTCGCGGTAATGGGGCGGAAAATCCTTGCCGATTTCCTGCAAGGCTTGCTCGCGCTGCTTGGGCGGGAGGTTGCCCCAGCCCGACTTGTGGCCAATGTCGCGGTGGGCCACGTCGCCGGGGCCTTTCAGCGGAGCGATGCGGCTGTCCTGCATGGGCGACGAGGGCCCCGCGCTGCCGCCGCTGGCCTGTTGTTGTTGCTGCTGCTTTTCCATGTCTTCGATCATCTTGTCCAACGAAGCGATCACGCCGTCTTCCTCGGTGCGGACCTTCTTGCCCGCCCGGCCCAAATCGAGCCGCCGCCGAATGTCCTCCATGCGCCGCGCGATGTGATCCAGCGATTCGTCTTCCAACTCGTCGAGATCGGCCCGCATGAGCTTGGCCAGCGAGAGATACCGCGCGGGCACGGCCGCCACGTCGTGCAGCAAGCGGTCGACCGTCTTGAGCCCCGCGTCCTTGTCCAACAGTTGGTGGTAGGCCACGCTTTGGCAAAACAGCAGCGTCGCCGGATCGGCCACCTGCGCGGGATCCAAGCCTTTGACCTGCTCCAACAGCTCGTCGTACAGCGCCTCGTGCGCCAGCCAGCGGCCGTAATACACCCGCAAATTGCGGGCTTCGAAC
>DATCFX010000554.1:0-1063 GCA_036509275.1 Pirellulales bacterium
CAGCACCGGCAGCTCGGCATGCCGGCTGTTCTCGCCGGTGCAGATGATGTTCGTGCGCTGGCCGGAGACGATCCGCACCAGCCGATGCCGCACGGTGGGTTCATTCTCGAAATCCACCACGTGCTTGACCGGATCGTCCGACGGTGGTCGGTCGCTGAGATTCAATAGCCGCTGGAGTGCGACCGGCAGCCGCGTGCCGATGACGCCGGCCCGCAAGCCGTTGGCTGCCAGCAGCCCGCGCAGCTCGGCTGACAGCGGCTGCTCGTCGATTTCGTTCCACACGTCGCCGTTGGTGGTCGCCTCGCCCAGCGGCACGCGGGCGATGATCACATCCAAGGCCACGGTTTGAATGGAGGGCTGGGAGGCGTTTAGCCGCCCGTGCGCCGGATGCTCCCAGGCAGCGCAGCCGCTAGCACCGAGCGACGTGAGCAAGCCGAGGACCACTCCGCGCAAGCGATGCCGCATTCCGGTCTCGTGGCCAAGGCAACCGGGCTAGCCTCGCACGTGGAAGCCCGGCCGAAAGGATAAGACCGCGAACGCTATCGCCGCCTCGAACCGGTGTCAAGCCCGACCCACGTTCGAGCGATGGGCCGACGGGCGCCGGCTTGGCAAGTGCGCGTTTGGCGACAGGGTACGGATGCCTCTTTCGCGGGGAGGGGAAGCCGCGGCGGATGACTACGAACTGGCGTGTCGGGCGCTGGCCTCGCTATACTGGAATTCAGGCGGCGCCGGCATGCTTGCTGTTAGCGAGCTGTTGTGGCTGGCCTCAGTCGCCCCCCGCTCCCTGGGAGCTATTGGCACATGGATCAGAGCAAGTCGGTCCCCTCGGTTCGGGTTTTGCGAGGGGTGAATGCCGGCCAATCATATTCGCTGTCCAGCCCGGAAACCTTGCTGGGGCGCGACGCCGATTGCGGCATCATGATCCCGTTGCAAACGATTTCGCGGCACCATGCGCGGATCGTGCGGGGCGACGACGGCGTGTTCATCGAGGATCTGCGGAGCCTCAACGGGACGCTCGTCAACGGCCGGCGGATCGAATCGCGGCATCGCCTACACCACGGCG
>DATCFX010000555.1:0-4186 GCA_036509275.1 Pirellulales bacterium
CGCACGCCGATTCGCGCTGGCGTCGCCGCAACTGAGCGGCAGCGTTGTTTGAAACAAGCGCGACTTGCAATTGTAAGCTCTACAAAATGCCGCAAGCCCATGGACCCAGCGGTCCATGGGCTTGATTGCGGTGGCATCGGATATTGCCAGCTTGAATCCTTAGCGGGCCAGAGCACCCACTTCGCGTTCCACCTCGCTGATGTGGATGCTGCGATTGACCACCTTGCCGTGCTTGTCGATCAGCAGCATGGTGGGCAACGTGAGGATGCCCATCGAATTGGCCAGTGGGCTGTCCAGGCCGCCTTCTTCGAAGATCTGCGGCCACGGATACTTGTGAACCCGCAGGAACGCGACCAGGTCGGCCTTGCGGCTATCGAGGTTCACGCCCAGCACTTCGAAGCCGTCGCGTTTGTACTTGGCCAGCACCTCGCGGAGCTGCACCATGTCGGCTTTGCACGGCTCGCAATTGGTCGACCAGTAGTGGACGAGCACGATCCGGCCGCGATATTGCGCGAGGTTCACGTTGCGGCCATCGGCTGTCGTGCCGCTGAGCGGGATGGTTTTGCCGACGCAATTCAACCGGTTCCGGGCACCCTGGGCTTTGGTCGCCGCCGCAGAACGCGGAAAATCTTCCAGGATTTTCGAATACCAGCTCTTGGCCTCTTCCTCCTGGCCGGCGAATTCCTGGGCAATGCCCAGTTGCAGCAAGGCTTCGGACGTATCCTGGCTCTTGGGATGTTCCTTGACGAACTTTTCCAGATTATCGAGCCACTGCTTTTGGACCGTGACGAAGTCGGCCTTGGCCGAACGCACGGCCGTGCCGTATTCGGTCATCAGCACGCGAAAATCAACATATGCGGCCAGCTCGTCGCCGGCCGGATCCTTGGCCAGCTTGTCGCGCATCTGCTTCAGCCGGCCCAGGCCCTCGGGATAATCGCCCGACTGGGCCGCCGCGCTGATCGTGTCGGCAAGCTGCCGAATCCACAGGCCGCGGTCATCGCCGCTGCTGGCAGCCGCAATTTGCTCGACCAGCTCGGCCCGCTTTTCGTGCAGCCGGGCGGTCTCCGATTGCGAGCTGCTGCGCTGCAATTGGGCATCGAGCTTTTCCAGGTCGGCCATCAGGGCTTGCAGCTTGCTATCGCCGCCAGCCTCGCCGGCAGTGCCGGTTTCGCCGTTTTTCGAACTCGCCGGCAGGAAAAACACGCCCGCCATTTCCTGCCCCTCGACCGGTTGCACGGGCGCATCCACCAGCCGCCACAGGTCGCCGACTTGGATCAGCGTGCCCAGCGGAATCTGGCCGGGCTTTTCGCCGGTCTGGACCATCGCCATCACGTTCTCGTAAACCGTGATGTCCTTGGTCGAACCGCCGGTGCCGGCCGGAATAATGCCCGGCATCGAGCCGCCGAAATGTACCCACCGGGGCCGGCTATCGCTGGCGTTTTGCATGCCGCTGGCGCTGCGCTGCTGGCTCATGAAGCTGGTAAAGTGCGTCGGCGCTTCGCGCAGCTTGCCCTCGATCGCTTGGATCTGGCTGGCCCCGAGGCCCAGCGAAGTCAATTCGTCGTGCGTGATCAGCAGCCGCGAGAAACGGTTGGAATCGCGCTCGGCGATGGCCTGCACCAGCTCGACGCTGACTTCTTCGGCCGAGATGACTTTCCAGCTATCGATTTTGCCGTCTTCGTCGCGGTCCAAGGCCCAGCGCGTGCCGGC
This sequence comes from Pirellulales bacterium, assembly GCA_036509275.1. Classification (GTDB taxonomy): domain Bacteria; phylum Planctomycetota; class Planctomycetia; order Pirellulales; family PNKZ01; genus DATATB01. The sequence goes on from DATCFX010000555.1 coordinate 1,711, forward strand.
CGTATTCAGCCAACGGTACTGGTCGGCCTTGCCGTTGTAGTTCTGATCGATGTCGCGATAGACCTCGAAGCCGCTGGCATAGTAGCACCACTGGTCGACGACGTTGTCGGCGTTGGTATCGACGAATTTGCGCAGCACCTGGCCGGTGCCGCTGCGCACGACCCAGCCGGTCTGGCCGTCGTGCTGCTCCGCTTTGATCGTGCAGGCGGCGGCTTCGCGCGCGGCCGGCTGATCGTATTCCACGTCGCGCTGCACCGGCGTGAGCTGCAACGCGTCTGCCGCGCTGGGGTTGGCCGCCCACAGCGGGCTGGCCGACCCGGCTAGCAACAGACCCAAGGTTTGGCCAAATAATTGTCGACGTGGGGCAAACGCCATTCGCGTACTCCTTTTGGCTCGCGCGGGGCAACCATGCATTCTCGGCTGTATTATTTCGGCCAGTAAAGGGGGGCAGCATCAGCCGACCGTGCCGATTTTTCCGATTATGCCGCTATCGGCCCCCGGCGCCTGCACCGCTTTCGCAGGCCAGCCGAGCCCCTGGGGAGTCCCCCCGCAGAATCCGGCCATTTGACAGCCGCTCGGCGGCTTTTAAAATGGGCTGTTCTCGGTTCAAAAGCGTTTGGCCCGTGGGCCTTGAGAAACGTGCGAACCGTGCCGATAGCAGCGTTTTGAATGATTTAGCCCCGGGCCTTGGCCCGGGGTTCCGTTTCGGGCACATAGCTCAGTTGGTTAGAGCGCAGCCCTGATAAGGCTGAGGTCCCAAGTTCGAGTCTTGGTGTGCCCATTTTTTGCCACTTTTCGCGCCGGCCGCGATCGCCGGCGCGCGTCGGGCGAGCCCGGCCCCGGCCCGGAGGCAACTAACCACGGCGAGTCCCGTGGCGCTAGCCCGGGGGTATCCTAAAAATCGACGTGCCACCGGGGTCCGCGTCTTATAATTGCACGATCGCCGGCCGCACCACACTTGGGGACGTAGCTCAATTGGGAGAGCACTGCCTTTGCAAGGCAGGGGTTGAGGGTTCGATCCCCTTCGTCTCCACTTTCGGCCGCCTGGGCGCCAACCGCTGCGGCGGCGCCGCGTGGTACGCACGGGGTGCGTACCCTACTTGGCTTCAACGGGATGGGCACCCGGTGCGCACCGGGTGCGTACCTACTTGGCTGAAATGTTGCGCGCCCAATACGCGTACCAACAGTGGCGGCCCCGGCTCCTACTTTATTCGATAGCAAAGCGTGTAGCGGACCCGGCTCTTACCGTTTACGTCCAGTGCGAATGGAGGCCTGTTATGTGCTGCGGCGTTGTGTTGGCGACAGCCGTGCGCTGGATTGCGCTCGTGGCGCTCGCCGCGGCAATTGGCATACTGGAATATCCCATCGGCGCTGGGCGCGGGATTGGTGGGATACCGATCCCAGTGTTTTTTGTTGAGCCTGCCGCTAACGGGGCAACGTCGATGCCGTTCGTGGCAAGCTGGTCGTTGGTCGCGTATCTGCTTAATGTCTGCATCTGGGCGGCCCTACTGAATGCCGCGGTGGGGCGAAGCCGGCGGGCCGCAAGTGCGCTGGCGACGTCGTTGCGGAGGCGACGAGCTCGGCCGCGCCACCGCGATCCGCTAATGGGTGGCTAAACGGGCCAACGAGGTACGGATAAGCACTGTCAGGACCCAAATCGCCGTTTGGTTCCTGACAGTGCTTATCCGTACCTGCCACTTCCAGCCGCCCGTGCGCCAGCAGCGCGGCGCGGCGTGGTACGCACGGGGTGCGTACCCTACTTGGGATCCAGGATTAAATAACCTCCCTAACCTTCGACTGCTAGCATTGAAAAGCCAGCGGTTTGCGGGCGTAGTCGGGGAGGTTATTTAATCCTGGGTCCTTGGCTATTGCCAATGCCCCGAGGCGCAAAGCCACGATTGATTCCAAGCAGCCGTAGCCGATAATTGTGATATGGCAACTGCAACCGAACTCGCCGATCTCGAAGAAGTCCTCCGCTCAGCTCACGACGGGCGCCCCGCCGCGCCTGACGTTGTCCGACGTGTCGAAGAATGGGCCAGTAAGGTCAAGGAAGAAACTCGCCGCCGCGGCATCACCGATCTGGCCGTGCCGCTCATTCGTCAAGCCCGAGACGAATGAAGTACGCCCTCGATGCGAATGTGGCTCTGCGATGGGTGCTGAACGAGCAGCACTCGATCAAGGCGATGGCGCTGCGGGATGAGTTTCGCCGTGGCCTCCATGAGCTTCTGGCTCTAACGAGATTTATTTGCGCTGTATCAAAGATTCGCACCTTCCATCCTTCCTTATGGCTTCGTGCTGAGGATGGCCTTCTCAATCGCCTCTCGAACTCCCCTCGGGCGAATCGGGAAGACCTCCAATGCCTTCCGATCCTGAACGACGGTCGGATTCTTTAATCCCTCGATCAAATGCCGCCCGACCTCGAAACTAGCGGGCGTCACGAGAGCCAACCATAGGCTCGACAGATACGGCGTCAGAA
>DATCFX010000556.1:0-8267 GCA_036509275.1 Pirellulales bacterium
GGCAGGCCCTGGCCGCCGGCGCCGGGCCGAAAGCCACGACGGCCACCGGAGCGCCGCTACGGATGGCGTTTTGCTATATCCCCAATGGCGTGAACGTCGCCTGTTGGACGCCGCAAGGCGAAGGGGCCAACTACAAGCTGAATCGCACGATGGAGCCCCTGGCCGATTTCCGCAACGACTTCCAGGTGATCTCCGGCTTGGAGCAGCGCAACGGGTTCGCGGGCAAGGACGGTGCCGGCGATCATGCCCGGGCCAACGCCACGATTCTCACCGGTGTCCGGCCGCGAAAGACCGCCGGCGCCGATATCCACCTGGGCGTTTCGATCGACCAGTTGGCGGCCCAGCACGTGGGCGACGCCACGCGGTTTCCGTCGCTCGAACTGTCCTGCGACGGCGTGCGCAAGTCGGGCGCCTGCGATTCCGGCTATTCGTGCGCCTACCAGTTCAACTTGTCGTGGCGCACGCCGACGTCGCCCATGACGCCCGAATCGAACCCGCGGCTGGTGTTCGAGCGGCTGTTCGGCAGCGGGGCCAGCGGGCAGCGCAGCGAGGCCTTTCGCCAGCGGCAGCAGCAGCAGCGATCGATCCTGGATTTTGCGGCCGACGAGGCCCAGCGGATGCACCGCCAATTGGGCCGCAACGATCAGCACAAGCTCGACGAGTATCTGACCGGCGTCCGCGACATCGAGCGGCGCATCGAGCGGGCCGAACGCTTCGGCGACGCGCCGGACCCCGGCGTCGCGACTCCCTCCGGCATTCCCGGCAGTTATCGCCAGCATCTGCGGCTGATGGGCGATATGCTCGTGCTGGCGTTTCAGACCGACTCGACGCGGATCGCCACGTTCCTCATGGCCCACGACGGCAGCAACCGCACCTTCGAGGACATCGGCATCCGCGACGGCCACCACTCGCTGTCGCATCACATGAACGACCCGGCCAAGCTGGAAAAAATCGCCAAGATCGACCACTTCTACGCGGCCGAACTGGCTTATTTTCTCGGCCGCCTGCGCGACACGAAGGATCGCGACGGCCGCACGCTGCTCGAGAATTCCATGATCGTCTACGCCAGCGGACTGTCCGACGGCAACCGCCATCGGCACGACAATCTGCCGGTCATCTTGGCCGGCCACGGCGGCGGCCGATTGCATCCCGCGCGCCACCTGAAGCTAAACCAGCCGGCCCCCATGACGAACCTGTACGTCAGCATGCTCGACGCGCTACGCGTGCCGGTCGAGCAGTTCGGCGATTCCACCGGCCGCGTCGAGATCTAGGGCTGGCTGAGATTTCGCGTACGCCGCCCAGCAATCGGCTCAGGCCGGGTAGCGCTGGCGAAGATAGTCGGCGATGGCCTGAACCAACTCCTGGCGGGCACCGCGCCGCGAGAACGTGTGGTCGGCGTCCGAAATAAAGGATAGGTGCAGCCGGCCGGTCCGGCGCAAGCGTTTTGCCTGGCGGCGAGCACGATACGTCAGGATGCTGTAGCCGGGATCCGTCTTGGCGAAGAACATGGCCAGCGTGCGGCCTTGCGCGGCCACGCGCGCCAGATCCGCCGGCAAATCGTCTCGAGTCGGATGGCCAGGCCCGGCCGCGGACGAAGCAGCCGGCACTTCGTGCTGCGTCGCGTGCGGCATGGGAATCTGGCGCAGCAGCCGCAGGGCAACGATCCGGGCGGCTTCGCGAAATCCAACTTCCGTGCGGCCGGTTAAAAATCTGGCCAACTTCTCCGGCTCCAGCGCCCGGGCCATGCAGCGATGCTGCTTGAGCACCTGTTCGATCGAGGGCATGTCCAACGACATACCGTCTTTCCAGAAAAAGGTCAGCGGATTGATCAGGATGCTTTCCACCAGTGCCGGGTCGGAAAGTTGCACCGCCGCCTGAAACGCCGTGTACGCGCCGGAGCACAGGCCCAGCAGCACGCACCGCTCGACCCCCAAGCGGCGCTTGAGCTGCCGCAGCGTGCTTTCGATATCGCCAAACGCGGCGGCCGAATACGGATTGTTTTCGTCGTCGCAATCGGCCGCCACGCTGTCGCCCAAGCCGCCGAGATCCAGCCGCAGGCAGCGAAACCCGATCCCGCACAGCGCCCGCGCGAGCACCAGATTCAGCCGCCCGGAGCCAATGCGATAGGCCGAACCGGAGTTCAGGAGCACGATGGTCGGCAAGCGCTCGTTTGGCAATTCCGGCTCGCTGAGGATGCCGAACAAATCCGGCTCGCCGATCGGAAAGGTGCGCTCGCGGATCGAGCGGCCCGAGTCCGGCATGCCTCGATCGTGTTGTAACCACACGCTGTCGGCGGCCATTGCCGCCGGCTTAAGGGCTGGGCGCGATGCGGATGCGGCGCACACCTGGGTACCCAACCAGTTTGCGATGGTGTGGATGGCGATTTGCGGGACCTGGTTGCGGTGCGGTTCCACGAGCATCTGCGTCAGGCCCGGCAGCACGACCTGCTCGGCTGCAATGCCCTGGGCTTCGCAGCGGGCGCGCAGGCGATCGTCGACAGGCCCATCGTCGCTGGCCACGATCAATGCCCGCCGGCCGGGGACCGTGCTTTGCAGCAGGTTCCATTGAGACAATTCGGCGACCGTTTCGCGGGTGAGCAGGAAGCCGGCCGCCTCGATGTCGCCAGCAGCCCGTCTCGCGTCGCTCGAACTGGCCTCGGCCGTGCGATCGACCACCTGCATCTGGCGCGCATACGATCGGCCGCTGGTCACGGGCGACCACAGCACAAACCGATCGATGTCACGATCGCCCAGCGCCTGCGCAGCCACCAGCGCGCCCATCCGCAAGCCGACGACGCTCACACGCCGGCAGCCGAGTTCGCGGCGCAGCCACGCCTCGGCGTCGCGCGCGTTGGCCACCCACGTCGCACAGCGCGCGGGGTCAGCGTCGCTGCCGGCTGAATCTCCCGTGCCGTGCCAATCGAACCGCAGCACCGGCAGCCCCAGCCCGGCCAACGCATCGGCCAGATGCCGTAGTCCGCGATGGGCATGAAGCTGCTCGTATCCGATGGGCGGGCAGAGCAGCACCCCATGATCCAGCCCCACACGTTGCTGGCTCGCGTGCAGCCACGCGAACAGCGGCTCGCCCTGGCTATTGAAGTAGAAGGCCGTCCGCCGCACCGGCTCCGACTCCAGCGTCGGCGCTTCTGAAAGCGACAAACCGCAATCGACGCTGGGTGTAGAAGTAGTTTCCATCGTTTACGCACCACCGCCCAGGGCAATCGTGGCCGCGTGCTCGAGATTCAAGGCTTCGACGCAGCCCTTAAACGGCGGAGGCGAGGATTCGCTCGCGCGAAATACAATGCTCTTCGTCCGCCCCGGAGTCAGGTAAAAGTAATTGTCATCGGGCAGAAAGCGCTTGGCGTGGAGCCACACGCCGTGGAGGAAGCTATCGGAACGCAACGAGACGCGGCACGCGCGCTCGCTGAGCATTTCTGCCGATGTCTCGATCACCGCCGGCACATACGGCGGATCGCGCCGCCGAACAAAATGAAACGCTTCGCTGACCACTTGGCGCGACGCGTCGTACCAGGTGGCCACGACCACGTCGTGATGCGGCGGCCCGAAACGATACGCGTAGTTCACGTCGTAAAAGCGGCCCAGAAGCTCGTCGGCTTTCAGCACTTTGGCGGAGCGCGCGGCCAGCCCCACGTCGATTTCGGCCCGCGCCACGACCAATCGCGGCTCGCGCAGCAGCACGACCTCGAGCGCGCCGTCGCACTCCTCGGCCGTTTCGTTCAGCAGGTGCAGATCGAGGCCGTTTAGGCCCTCGTCGGTGAGCACGAGTTGGCGGGGCTGCCAGGTGCGCTTCAGATGGTAATACGCCGCCTTGGGCGTGCCGCCCGAGTCGACAACGCCCCAGCCCGCGCCGGGCCACAGGTCCTTGTAGAACCACACCAGCCCGCCGCGGTTGCGGCTGTGGCAACTGCGCCACTCGGAAAACACGCGAGCCATCATTTCGCCGGAAACCTGCCGGCTGAGTTGCAAATAGCGAGACATGTCCCACGACCGCAATTGCACTGGGTCCAGGCCGTAGATTTCGCGCAAGTAATGGTCGCGCACGTCCTCAAAGTCCCAGCCGGCACCCGTGTCGCGGGGCACGCGGCGTTTCCATTTCGGATCGTGGATGGCCGGCTGTGCATCGCCGGTGATCTCGTAAATCATGTGCGGATCGGGAACATTGGCAAACCCGAGACACTCGGGCGTGAACTTCACATCGGCTTGCCGCAATTCGGCCGGCGAGCGCAAATACGCCCCGACACCGTAGTAGTGCGTCAATCCCGAACTGGCGTGAAACGGCAGGACCCCGCCGCTGGGCGTCGAGGGAACATACGCTGTGCCGGGATGCTGGGCCGCACACAGCTGCGGCAGCCACTCGCCGAACCAGTCGTTGCGCCACAGTTCCCGCGGCATGCCCAGCATCGCGGCCTGCTGCTCGATTTCGCTGTTGCCGCAGTACACGGCCACGCACGGATGGCGGGCCAGCCGCGCGACCTGCTGGCTGGCCTCTTGAGTAATGTTGTCGCGGAACGACTCGTCGAGCACCGGATAATCCATGTTGGCGAACATGAAGTCCTGCCAAACGAGCAGGCCCAACTCGTCGCAAATCTGATAGAACAGCTCGCTCTCGTACGTCATCGTGCCGCCGACGCGCAGCATGTTGACGCCGGCGTCGCGTGCCAGCCGCAAGTCGTGCCGAAGCGACGCTTCGGAACCCGAATGCGTGAGCAGGTTGCTGACCGTCCAGCAGGCACCGCGGCAATAGATCGGCTGACCATTGACTTCGATGGCAAACCCCGGCTCCGAGCGAACCTCGATCCGGCGAAACCCGATCTTTCCGCAATCGAAACAGTGCGTCGCGTCCGCCGATTCGAGCAACACTTCGCACGGCAACAGTGTCTGATCGCCGTGCGTGTGCGGCCACCACAGCGGCGGATCGGCTATCCGCAGTTCGCCCACCAGTGATCGGCCACCATCCTCCAGGCAAACCACGATTGCCGCTTCCCCATCGCCGACGCGGAGCACCGCGCGCTCGACTTGAGCGTTGCCGAGCACACGGGCGCGGATTGTCACCAGCCCGGTTGTGCCCTCCAGTCGGGCAGTCACATGGACGTCGGCCAACGACACTGCGGACGATTCCAGTCGGACATCACGCCAGGGGCCGACAGCCGGTGCCACGGGCGACCAGCCGGGGATGCGCCCCAGCAGGGCCGTGCGATGCCAGCGCAATTGCTGGTGATTGACCAAGCCGGTTTTCCAGCGCGGACGCGGACGCTTGCGCTTCAAATCTGCGGCCAGCGAACGGAACCCAAGCACCAGCTCGTTGTCGGCCGCCAACTGCGACGACACATCCAGACGATAGGCCCGAAACATGTTGTCGGTCGCCAGCAGCCGCTGGCCGTTCAGCCAGACTTCGGCCAGCGTGGCCAGACCGTCGAAGTGGAAATGGCAGGCGTGCCCGGCGGGCTGCTCCGGCATCTGGAACGACGTGCGAAACCACCAGTCGTGGGCGTCGATATCAGCCGGCTGATCCCAACTCCACCGGCCGCACGCGTCGAGCGCCGCGGCTACGGTGCCGGGAACGGCCGCGGGCAGCCAATCAACCGAGGCCGCGGCGAGTTGATCGGGGTGCGCAATGGCTCCCGGCGGCTGAGCGCAGCACGACCACGAGCCAAGTTCGATCGCCGCCGAAGCCGGCGCTTCGCAAAGCTGCGTGGCCGTTGCATCGATCATTCATACGATTCCAGAGCGGGAGTAGACGAGGCTCGATTTTAATTCCAGCACCACCGAGCGCCAGATGGCCGCCATGTCGTCCAGCGGCGAAAGATCCAGCGGCTTCTTGCGGGCCATGGCGCGGGCCAGTTGAAACTGCAAAGTCTTGGCCCCGGTGGACAGCGCGGTAAACGCCGCGATCGGCCGCTCGAGTCCAAACTCCTCTTGCTCGTCCAGCCAGGTGAGATAAGTCGCGGCCAGCTCGTAGCTGGCGCCGAACTGCCGCAGGGTGGCAAACGAGTATTGATGAAAAACTTCGAGCGTGGCTTGCGATAGCCACTGGAGATCGGCCGCCAGGCGCGGCTTGAACTGCTCCAGCGGATTGGCCTCGGGCAGCAACTCCAACTGCCGGCGCAAGAGCCTCAACGAAGCCTGCCCGAGCGCCTCGCCGCTCAAGCCCCCCTCGGGCCTGCGTTTGACGAACTCGACGTACGGCGGCAGCAACTCGGGATTGGCCCCCGACAGCCGAAAGACATTTTCGAAATCCTCACCGGACAGATGGTAATAGCCCTGTCCGTGAAAGTACCCCAACTGCCGCTGGGACACGTCAATCTGCATCACGGCGACGGTCGATTTGACATGCTCGCGCCGGTAGGCAGTGCCGGCCGTGTCCGGCAGATAGATCGAATCCAATTCGACGAGCACCGGCCGGCCGCGGCCGACTTGCTCCTCGACGTGCTCGACCAGCGGCCGCCAGATGGCCAGCTCCTGCACGTCCAGCCCGTAAAGCTCGTCGAAAGCGGCGTGCGGGAACTTGAAGAACGTCCACTGGTCGCCTTCGAAATCGATCGCCAAGGTGAAGGGGAGCGCCGCCAGCGGCTCGAAGCCCCAGGCGTGCAACAGCTCGACCCACACGTCGACATAGCAGTTGGTTTCGGCCCAACTGCGCTCGTGCGTATGGATGCGATGCCGCTGGTAGGTGTCGGGATCCAGGTGCAGGATCTGATGTCTCATAGCCCCAGCACATTCTTCACGTCGGAAGGCCAGCGGTCGGGATCGCTGCCGTGGGTCATGAACAAAGCCAGCGCGATGCGTTCCAGCCCGAAGCCGATGCAGGCCGTATGGGCGGCCCGGCCGTCTTCCAGCCGGATGTCGAAGGCGTGACCGAAATGGTCGAGGTGGTAGTTGCAGGAGGTGATGGCCGTCGGCTTTTCGGCCGAGGCCACGGCGATGACCAACTCGAACTTCAGCACCTGTTCCTTCTGCGTCGCGGCCATCATGCGTGCGCCGCGGCCGAAGAACGGATCATTGGCCACGACCGGCTGCACGTCCAGGCCCACGCAATTGAGCATCTCGCGGCCGGTTTGCAACCAATAGTCGCGATGCGCCAGGGCCTGTTCGGCGGTGCCCAAACGCACGAACTCGCGTTGCCGAAAGATCTGCATCCGCGCCGGATCGATCGAAGGCTCGTGCCGAAACACGAACGACCGCAGATCAACCGTGCGGCCGCCAGCGGGCAGCGTGCCGGTGGCCGTGGGGTACAGCGGATAACAGGCCGCCGGCGTCATCATCACCTGCGTCGGCGTCAGATCCCGCGTCCAATCTTCGCCGCGGCTGCGCTTCTCGAGCAGCGCGGCGTGATCGCGCACGTCGCCCGTGAAGCTATGGACCGAACCCATCAGGTCGGGAAACGTCTCGATGTGCGTGGTGCGCAGATAGTCGGCCCGGTTCAGGATTGCCGGAAAACGCATAACCTCGGGCTGCAAGTGGCGGCCGCGGCGGGTCACGAACTGCTCGAAACGCTCGATGACGTCTTCGAAGACGCCGCTATGGCCGTACAGGCCGGGAACCCCCAGCGGAATCAGCAGGCCGGCCTGGGTCAGGTGTTCCAGGCAGCCGCGGTATGCGTCGGAGAGCGTGTCAGTGGCGGTACACATCTTTTTAATATCCTTCTTTATGCGCCATGAGCATGGTGGCATTTAACTTGGTGATGCGATCGTTATTGACCATCAGCGCGGCGCCGTAGGCGTCGCGCAGATGCCGCGACAGGCTGTGTTTCGAGTCGTTGCGGTAGCCTTCGATGCCGCAGATCATCAGGGCCCTCCCGACGACGTCGACGATCCGCTGCGAGCACGAGAGCTTGAGGTTGTTGGTGCGGATCGAAAAGCCGAAGCCGTGCAAGGCCCCGGCGGCGCCGCCGGCCAGCAGGTCGCGATATTCCGTGGCGAGGCTGTAGACGTTGTGCCGCATTTCTTGCAGCAACTGATCGACCTCCGCCAGGCGAATCGCCGAAAGCGGCGTCTCGCCCGGCGTTTTGCGGGCCTGGGCACGGACGCAAGCCCGGGCGCGATTGACGGCGTCGGCCGCGATGCCGGTCCACAGCGCGCCCCAGACGATATGCGAATAAGGGTGCATCGTTTGTGACAGGATCTCGTCGAAAGCGGCCGGCAGAATCTGATCCGTGGCGCCGCGGGCCGAGAGCGTGAAGCCGGAGCTGCACGTGCCGCGAAAGCCCATCGTGTCCCAGTTCGACAGCGGCTCGGCGGCAAATTCTCC
>DATCFX010000557.1:0-2744 GCA_036509275.1 Pirellulales bacterium
CCAGGCCATCGTCTGGCCGCCGGCTGCCCACGCTGCGCCTTCGGCCTGGCCGGCGCATCGGCAACTGGCCGCCGCCACCGGCGCCCGGGCATTGGCCAGCGCCACGCTGAGTTCGGCCGACGGCCGCGTGATGGGCGCCTGGGTGCTGCTGGCCGACGACCCGTTTGCCGAGCCGGAGCAGACGGCCCGCGCCTTGGCTGCGGCGGCCGAGCCGATCGGCACGAGCCTCGATGCGATCGCTCGTCGCCGGCGATTCTCCTGGGGCGGCCCGCTGGGAGCTGCCGGACTGTGCGGCGGCCTATTCTGGATCGCCGTTTACAAGCCCTGGAACCGGCTGCCCGACTGGCTGAGTTGGCCCAATTGGCTCGGTTGGTAATGCGGCGCCCTTCGCTGGCGGATCGAGGCATGAATGCCTCGGCTCATGGGCCGACGATGCTCGCGCCCGCGGCGCGCTGCGTCTAACTATTCGCCTTCTTCCCAGACCTCCTTCTCTTCTTCTTCTTCGTCGTCGTCTTCTTCGTCATCGTCGTCCCAGTCTTCGTCTTCGTCGTCCTCCCATTCCTCATCGTCTTCCTCTTCTTCGTCGTCGTCGACTTCCTCCCAGTCGTCGTCGTCGAAGTCGTCGTCGAATTCTTCATCCTCTTCGTCGTCGTCTTCTTCGTCATCATCCTCGTCATCGTCGTCTTCTTCATCCGCGAATTCGTCGACATCCTCGTCTTCATCTTTAGCGGCCTGCACGAAAGCAAACAGCAGGCGACGGTCTTCCTCGAGGGCTTCCTGGGTAGCTCGTGGCTGGTCGGCTACAATGCTCACTGCAGACTCCTGTAACATGATCGTGGAAGAAATTTAGTGCTCGTCCCGGCCAGTGCCGGCGATGGTTTGCTGGATGCCGGGGTCCACCGGCAACTCGGGCTGATTAGCAGGCCCGCCCTGTTTCTCGGGGCCAACCTGTTTCTCGGGGCCGCTATGACCCCGACGCAGATCCTCGGCCCGCGGCAGTTCGTCCAACTGCCGCAGGCCAAAAACCTGCAAAAATCGTTTGGTCGTACCGTATAAAAAAGGACGCCCCAATTCGCTCGACCGGCCGCCGATGCGTACCAGGTCGCGTTCCATCAATTGCCGCAGCAGATCACCGCACTGCACGCCCCGCACGGTTTCGATTTCGGCCCGCAGTACAGGCTGACGATACGCCACGACGGCCAAAGTTTCCATTGCCGGCGCCGACAACCGCGTTTCGACGGTCCGCTGGTGCAGCCGCGTGAGCCAGCCGCCGAACTTGCGGCGCGTCAACAGTTGAAATCCTCCGGCCACCTCCTCCACTCGAAAGGCCGTTCCGGTCGTGTCGTAAAGCTGGTTCAGTCGGCGAACCAATGTACGTGCTTCGGTGCCATCCGCCAAGCTGGCAAATTGGCTGATTTTGCGCAAACTGAGTGGCTCGCTGGCGACCAGCAAAACCGCTTCCACGCGTCCCAACCTGGCATCGCGTGCAGCCGGTCCCGGCGTAACGTCGGCTGCCACCGCGCATTCCGCTGGCCACGCCCAACCCGGGCGGCAACCCGTGCCCGTGCGGCCATCGCCGCCTGCCAACGGATGCCGATAGCGCAGCGCCGTGCTGACCTGTTGCAGGCTGGATGCCGTCGCTGGTGCCCGGCTCGGTCTCACACGACTCCCATACGCTCGGCTGCGCGTGTTGATTGGTGCCGCCCATGCCGTGCCTTTACAGCACATTCGCCCCTCAGATCAATGCCAAAAGCCGCGGCCTGCGGCCGGAGCGCCCCGAGCCCACCCAATTTGCATAAGGCTACTGACTCCAACGGTTTTGGCAAGCCTTGAGTCGCGCAAAACGGGCCGCGGCCCGACACTCGCCCGGTAGCGCAATGCGTGAGCATTCCGAAGGAGCACCGCCCTAGTCCGGCGAAAGTCGCACGACTTCCGCGACAAACGACTCTAGCGGCTTCGGCCCGATCGCCAGGCTTCGACCTGCTCCAACACCGAACGCATGGCCTGGGCCGCATCGTCGCTGGTGGCCTCGAAATGCCGCGTGTAGCTCTGGCTGCCGGCGACCGCCATCTTGCAATGAAACCGGTACAACTCGCCGTTGCGGCCCCAGGTCTCCAGCAGATAATACGTGGCCCCCAAGTCGCGCAGGCGTTGTGCGACGGCTGAAAACCAATCGGGCGATCGGTCGGGAGCCGAAGGGGGTGGCAGCCGCTGGATGCTCCGCTCGTTGCCTAGCCGGGTCGGCTGCCCGGTCGTTTCGCGGCCCGATCGCGGCCCAAGGTTCGCAGGCGGCAGCGGACGCGGCAGCTCCATCGGCTGCTCGTCGCCACCACTTGCTCGCACCACTCGCTGCTGGTCGGCGGCGGTGTCGCTTGGTGCATCGAAGCTCGCCGCTAATTGGGCGGGCGGACCGCCGAAAGGCATGTCGCTCCGTGGGGCTGCTCCCACCTTAAGCTGCCGGGCCGCAGCGGGCGAAAACCGGCTTGGCTGCGGCAGCGGATCCGCCGCCGCTGGTTCTGGCGCCCTCGGCCCGGCCGCTCCCTGCGGCTGGCCATGCATCATTTGCGACAGGCCCGTCTGGGGGGCCGCCGACGTCCGGCCCGATCGGGCCGGGCTGCCGCGGTGCGAGATTTCTTCCGGCTGCGATCCCCAGTCCAAATACCGGGTCCAGCCCGAACCCAACAGCGCGAATACCGGCAGCGCGATCATGCAGGCCCACATGATCGCAGTCCGAGCTGATGTCA
>DATCFX010000558.1:0-2130 GCA_036509275.1 Pirellulales bacterium
GCCGCCGACACGGGCTTGGAGGATATCGCCAGCCCGCGACGCCGCCGGCGCCGGGCGTCGGGTGGGCAGATGGCAGCCGTGTTCGGAGTGCTGATCGTAGTCGGCGGTTTCGGTGCTTTTGCGTACGTTTACCGCGAGCCGTTGCTGGCCGCCTTGGAAGACAAACCGCCGATCGTGATTCACGAGGGTGAGGAGACGCCGGCCGAACCGTCGCACCCGAAGCCGCAGCAGGTAGCCGGAGCGTCGCACAAAGCCAAGGGCGGCGCGACCGAAAGGATTGCTCCCAAGCAGCCGCCAGGCGTGCAGATTGCCACGAACATGGATCTGGGCATGGGACCTGCGATTCCGCCGCCCAAGCGCTTGCCGCCCCAGCGGCCCAAGGCCGCCGCCGTGAAGGCCAAACAGCGGGCGGCGCCCTTGTCGGTGTCGATCAAGCCGCTGAGCCCTGAGGAAAAGGCCGCCGTGGACCGGTCGCTGGCGGCGAGCCGCTCGGCGATGGCGGAGCGCAACTTTGCCAGGGTGGACGAACAACTGAATTTGGCGATGCTCGAGGCTTCGAGTTCCGAGAGCTTGGTCGCCATCGATCGCATGCGCGCGCTGGACGAAGCGTACCGAGAGTTCTGGCACGCGGTCCGCGAGAGCTGCAAGGGGCTGAAAGCGGTCGATGAACTGGAAATCGACGGCAAGAAAATGATCGTGATCGACGCCGATGCCGAACATCTGTCCGTGCGCGCCGACGGCCAAATCCGGGACTACAAGATCGAGAAGCTCCCGTCGGCCATGGCGTTGAGCCTGGCCGAACAATGGCTGAATCCCAACGATCCCAACAGTAAGGTCGTGGTGGGCGCGTTTTTGGCGGTCGATCCCAAGGGCGATCGCCAGCAAGCCCGGCAGCTTTGGCAAGCGGCCGCCGGCCGGGGCTCCTCGATCGCGAAAACCTTGCTGGCCCAAGACGCCGATTGACGTTTCGGTCCCGACGCCGCCGTATGACTGGTCGTTTGTCCGCCCGCCCGCTGGTCAAGTTTATGAAAACGACCTGGATCTTGGGCAGCGGACAGAATTGCGACGTGATCCTCGACGATCACTATGTTTCTGGCCGGCATTGCCAGTTGAGTGAAATCAACGGCGGCTTTCAGTTGGTCGATCTGGGCTCGACCAACGGCACGGTGGTCAATGGATTTCGCATTTCGGGGGCTGTGCCGCTGCGGCCGGGCGATTGCATCAGCCTCGGCCGGTTCGAATTGAAGCTCACGCCCGACGGCCGGCTCGCGAAGCGCCAGTTTCACGGCGAGCTGACGATCGAGGCCTGCAACGTGGCGGTCGACGCGCCGGGCCGCCGGCTCGTCGAGGACGTTTCGCTGACGATCTTTCCTTCCGAGTTCGTCGGCTTGATGGGCCCCAGCGGGGCCGGCAAAACCACGCTGACCAGCGCGCTCAACGGCTACTGGCCCCCCAGCGCGGGCCGGGTGCTCATCAACGGCCACGATCTCTATGCCGACTATGCCCGCTTCCGCGGCATGCTGGGCTACGTGCCGCAAGACGACATCATGCACCGCGAGCTGACCGTGCGCCAGGCCTTGCGCTTTACCGCCGAGTTGCGTCTGCCGCCCGAGACGACCGGCCGCGACATCGATGCCCGCATCGCCAAAGTCCTGGCACAATTGGACCTCGAGAGCACGGCCGACACGATCATCGGCTCGCCCGAGCGGCAAGGCATCAGCGGCGGCCAGCGCAAACGCGTCAACCTGGCGATGGAGCTGCTCACCGATCCGGCCGTGCTGTTTTTGGATGAGCCGACCTCCGGCCTGTCGTCGCAAGATGCGCTGATCGTGATGACGCTGCTGCGGCAACTGGCCAGCTCGGGCAAGAGCATCCTGCTGACGATTCATCAGCCCAGCCTCGAAGCGTTTCGCCTGCTGGACAACCTGGTGATCGTCTCGCGCGATTCGCAAGCCCGCGAGCCGGGACGGCTGGTGTATTACGGTCCGGCCTATCCCGAGTCGATTGAGTTCTTCAATCCGCAGCGCCAGCAGCAATCCCCGAACGCGGGCGAGCCGCGGCCGGACGAAGTGCTGCACGGACTGGCGCAGCGGCCGACGGCCGAGTGGTGTAAGCGCTACCAGGCGTCGC
>DATCFX010000559.1:0-3200 GCA_036509275.1 Pirellulales bacterium
ATCAGCCAGATGCAATGCCGCGCGGGCCGCTGCTTGGGCAGTGCGATCGCTTGGCCGGCCAGTCCCGAAGACCACACTCCGGCGGCCGCCATGCCCGAGTTCAAAAACGTGCGGCGGTCCAAACCATCCGGCAAGTCGCCCTGCGTTTTCTCAGGCATCGGGCAAGCTTTCGAGCGAGCTATTATTTGGGCGGCGCGGCGAAGGGATCGTCGGCGGCGGGCGCAGCCGGGGCGCTGGCAGCCGGTGTGCCGGCCGGCGGGGCCGCAAAAGGATCGTCGGCAGCAGGCTTTTGCGGGGCCGCAAAGGGATCGTCGGCGGCCGGTTTTTCGGCCGGGGGCGCGCTGCCCGGCGCAGCACCGGCAGCCGGTGGTTGTTCGGCCGGCGCGGCCCCATTTGGCCCTCTCGGCTGCGGCGCGGTCGATGGTCGGGCGATCGGAGCCGGCCGCACCTGGCCATAGCGGAGCACGCGCTGCCGCTGACGCTCTGCCACGGCCGCCAATCGGGCGCCAGCGCGATACCGCTCGAGCAACAAACGCGTGGGTCCCTGCACCCGCTCCAGGCTGCGGCCTACGTCGACCACGCTGGCCGTCTCAGACGACTCGAAGGCAGCGCCCTTTTCGAAGTCCCGGTGGGCGTCGGGGGTTCGACCCAAAAACGTCTCGGCCAGCCCGCGGAAATAATAGACCCTGGGATCGCGGGTGCCGGCCTGGACGGCCGCATTCAGCAGGTTGAAGGCCCGCACGTAGTCGCCCGTGTAATAGGCCTCCACGCCGCTGCCATAAAAACCCTCGAGTGCCGGGTCCTCGGCCGCGGCCGACGACGCCAACAGACTCGCCAAAACCATCGCACCCAGCAGCTTGCGCGACATGCCAAAGGCTCCGGAATCGGGCCAAACAGAACTGAAAAAAACGTCGTCGATCAGCCGCGCAGGGGTCTAAGGATCGATCGCAAAATAACTTCCCCTTTTCCGGACCCCTCACCCTGCCCTCTCCCGCAAGGGGAGAGGTGTTGCGGAGAAGTTATTTTGCGGTCGATCCTTAGGGCCCCGAACGCTTGCCCATCAATCCTAATCCGCCGCCAGCCAAGTTCAAGCATCCTGTGCGGAGATTGCCCAGGGTGGACATCTCCCGCACAGGATGCGGTGGTGGCTACTGAATCGGCCGGACTTCAATACTCTTGTAGAGCACTTCGCTCTTGGGATCGTGGCCTTGCAGGGCGAACGTGCCGTGGCCGACCTTGCGGCCGGGAAAACCCTTGGCCTCAAAGCCCTCGGGCTCGGTCCAATCGACCACGGTCTTGCCGTCCACCTTGACGGTGATGTGCTTGCCGCGAACGCTGATTTCTTCGGTGAACCACTCGTTATCCTTGGCCGGGGCCTCGAACACGTCCTTCACACCGTACAAGCCGCCGGTCTTCTTGGGATCGCGGTGCGTGTTGTTCACCTGCACCTCGTAGCCCTTCGACGGCCAGCCGCCTTCCTGGTACTCCGTATGAAAATAGATGCCGGAGTTCGAACTCGGCCGGGTCATGACCACCGCCTTGAAGTCGAAATCGTGAAAGTCGTGCTGGTCGACCGGGCCGACGTAGAACAGGTGGCTACGCTGCCCGTGCGCCACGATCGCGCCATCTTTGACCGAAAACGTGTCCGGGTTCTCGTTGGCCTTCCAGCCGTCCAAGTCGTGGCCATTGAACAACTTGATCCAGCCGTCGTCGGCAGCCTGGACCGACGAAGTGGGCGAGCAGGCAAAAGCGGCCACGATTAAGACCATATAGCATGCGTATTTTTTCATTGCGAGAGACAACTCCATAACAGAATGCAGGAAGGTAAAGCGATCAGCGGCGGCGCACGGCGCGGGGGCGGCCGATCCGTCGAGCCTAGTTTGCCCCGCCGAATTGCCGCTGTAAACCAGAAAAAGCCGGCATTACGGCAGTGTCTTGAGCTTGATGTTGCGCCAGCGGACCGAAAGCGGCTTGTCGCTCTTGGTGCCGTGAACTTGCAGGGCGATGAAGCCGGTGCTGGTCATGGTGTCTTTCAGATCGGCGGCCGGCACGTCGTTGAGCCAGGTCTTGATCGAATCGCCGTCGGCCACGATGCGGAAATGATTCCAGGCGTCGTGGCGAAACGCCTGGCGGGCCGCATCGTTCTTTTCCAGGTTGTTGAGCCAGCCGCGGCGCCCTTCGTCGTAGATGCCGCCGGTCCAGGCTCGTTTCGTCGTGTCGATCTCGACTTGGTAGCCGTGGACCCGGCCCTTCTGATAGTCGGGCGTGCTTTCGCTGCGGATTTGAATGCCCGAGTTGAGGCCCTCGTCGACCTTGAAATCGAGTTCGAGCATAAAGTTGGCGTAGTTCTTGTCGGTACACAGAAAGCTGTTGGGCGTTTTGGGTTCGGTGGTGCCGATGATCACGCCGTCTTCCACGTGGTATTTTGCCTTGCCGCCACGTTGAGTCCAACCGGCCAGATCCTTGCCGTCGAACAAGGACACGAAGCCGTCGTCGTCGGACGCACGGGCGGCGGGTGCGAACAAGACCAGCACGGTCAGCCAGACAATCAACGGTGAAATCGTTCGAGCGATGCGCACGATAGGCTCCTTCGGGCGGGGCGTGTGGGGCAGGGAGAAAAACACTCGCGGCGGACAACATTCCGGCAGCGGGAAAAACCGCGGCAAGTCCGTGGTCCGTGGTCCGTGGTCCGTGGTCCGTGGTCCGTGGAAGTCGCAACGGACAACTGACTACGGACAACGGACCCATTCCGCGCTCTAGCGGTCGCTATTTTGCTTGCCCGCGGCGGCCGGTGCAACCGTCGATCCGGGCGGATGCCGGGATTTTACCGCGGCCGGCGCAAGTGGTCTCAGCTCTGGAGATCGCCCGCGTTTTTCACAAAATCGTTGGAGCTGGACAAACTCCGCCTGGCTGGCCGCTTCGTCAAAACGGATGCCGGGCAGCTTCAACAAGACCGGGGAATGCCGACTCGTGACTGGCACAACTAATCGGGTTCGCGCGCCACGCGGCCGCTACGCTCAGTCAATCACCCGGCAATGCCGCAGCATGTCGGCCGGCGGCATGATGTAGCTGACGTAGAACGGTCCGAACTGGGCGTAGCGGGCGCTGGCTTCGTCGAAACGCATCTTGTAGACGATGTCTTTCAGGAATTCCGGGTTGCGGCACCAGAGCGTGACGCCCCACTCCCAATCGTCGAAGCC
>DATCFX010000560.1:0-1907 GCA_036509275.1 Pirellulales bacterium
CATAATAATACGCTGAATCACCGGGCTGGACGTCCATGTCGGTCCACGAGCGCCGCACGTCGGGCGTGCCCGGCTCGACGGAATATACGTACTTGTTGTTTTTGACGACGTGCAGCCGCGCAATCGGGGCCGTGCCGTGGGCCTCGATCGCGAGCGTGGGCTTGACGGCCGTCTCGAACCGGTCGCCCATCAGGTGCTCGCCGGAGCGGACGACGAGCAGGATATTGTCGGTGGCCGCGTAGCAGTGCCGCGCTTTGAACGCGTCGATAATCGACTGCCGCGAAGCGACTTCGGCCAGCACGATGGCGTAGCTCAGGTGCGTGCTCACGTGGTCGCTCGAGCTTTGAAAGCCGAGCCGGTAGCCCTTCTCCAGCGCGTTCCAGATAAAGCCTGCCGGCCGGTAGCCGCCGATCTGCGTTTGCTCGGTGGGCGAGCGGGGGGCGCCGAAGGTCTCGTAGTTGTGGCGATGCCCCTGGTAGATTTCGACCACTGGTTCCACGTCCGTGTCGTTGTCGCGCCAATCGGTGCCCATTTCGGTGGCGCTGGTGTGCGAAGCGCACATGCCGCCGAAATGCTTGAGGCAGGCATACAGCATCTTCGTGTCGGGCGTGCCATCGTCGGGCGTGCCTTTCAGGTCTCCCGTCGGCAGCGGCCGAATCCCGCGGCGCGGCATGATCACGTTGCGATGACCGTTGGGAAACTGCTGGCTGCGTTCGTAGCTCATGGCCGAGACAAACACGGGCGCATGATTGTGGACGTCGGCCATCTTTTGATTGATCCACCACAGGTACTCGTGCCCAAAGCCGTTCAAGTGATCACCGTTGCCCATCCAGTCGTGCCGGGCCGCGTCCTGGCCGTAGCGCCAACTGTCTTCGAGCATGCCGTCCTGCTCACGGTGCGAGGTGAACTCGGTGTGTCGGTGGAATTCGCCGCGCAGCAGCCGCAACTGCTTGCCGCCGACGGTGATCCGGTAGGCCCGCATCCGGGCGATGTCTTCCGACTCGTGCGGGTGGACGGTTGCCAGCTCCGCAGGCGGCGGCGATTCGTCGGCCACGAGCATTGGCGGCGCCACTTCGGTTTTGCTCGCCAGGCGCAAGGTGAACAAGTCCGACTGATCGCGGTCCTGGGTGCGCGTGCGGTCGTCGCTGCTGGTCGCGGTGATCAAGCCCGCACCCCAGGCGACCGACGCCGGACGGTTGTCGATCAGGTTCGACGAGTCGGCCAGATGTAGCGGCGTTTCCCAAGTCCGGCCGTTGTAGCGCACGGCGTAACTGTGCCAGGTTTCGCCCTGGCCATTGGGGCCCGGATGATGCCGCAACAAGAGCCACAATCCGCCAGCCGCGTCCAACGTCATTTGCGGCACGCTCTTGTTGAACCTGAGCGTCTTCTCGATCGCCGGCTCCAGCGCCGCGGCCGGGCGCTTGATCTGGCCGTCGTCCAGGCATTTCATTTTGACAATGCGATCAACGTACAGCGCGAAGCCCGGGTTCTTGGCGAGCCCCGACTTGCGGAAGTCCTTCTCCGAGGCGTAGTCCTTGCCCCATTGCTCGTTACCCTCTTCATAGGCGATCCACACGCGGTCCTGGCCGTCGCAGACAAGCGCCGGCCGGGCTTCGAAGCGGGCGCTGCTGGCCACCGGCCAATGGCGGACTTGCGGCTGCCCCGCTTCGTCGGTCGCGTGCAGCATGACGTCGAAGTTGCCGGCATCGTACGTGTCCCATGCCACATACACGCGCCCCTTGCTATCGGCGACGATGGCGGGGCTCCAGTCGTCGCTGGAGCTGGTCGAGACGGTTCGAGGCTCGTCCCAACTGCCGTCCGGCCGGGCTTTGGCCAGCAGGATGTCGTAGTTGTCCTGGCGGTAGGCTTGCCAGGCGATCCACCACTGGCCTTTGGAATCGACCGCC
>DATCFX010000561.1:0-9632 GCA_036509275.1 Pirellulales bacterium
TTGAACCGCGTCAGATCGCCCGGCCGATCGGTTTGGCTGAAATACTCAGTCAGCGTGACGAACTTGCCGAGCACCGCCCCGTAAGCCGACATCCGCCGCAGGTCGCTGAAAAACGGACTGACCCGTTCCGGCCAATGGGCAAATACGATGGTCGCCACGTGATCCAGGTCCATCGATTCGCCGATCCGGCGAGGCAGGTTCAAGAAGCTGCCCGGCGAGTGGGCGTCCAATGGTAGCCGGCAGAGCGCGTCGATGGCGCTGGTGCCAAAGCCCTCCCAGCGGGTTTTGCACTGTTCGCTTTGCGGGAACTGGCCGTCGTCGAGCGTCAGGTGCAGAGCGCCCTGATAGCCCAATTGGCTGAGCACTAGCGGCAGCGTCGGCGAAAGACCGAAGCGGCGCCGGCCGTAGACGGTCGGTCGGCGGCCCAGCACGCGGTCGAAAACCGCCAGCCCGCGGCGGAATTCATCCAGCACCGACTCGACCGGCAGCAGCGGCAACTCGGCTTCGTCGTATTCGCCGCCGACGAGATCGGCCGTTTGATGATCCAGCGCCAGACGCAACGCCTCGAGCGTCTGAGGCTCGTCGGCCGCCAGCCGCTCGAGCAGGGCGCCGGTGAGCAGCAGATTAGTCGGCACAGTGCCGGCCAAAGCAGTGCCGGCCAAAGCTGCGCCGGCCAAAGCTGCGCCGGCCAGCTCCTGCTGCAAATCGGCGCCCAATGTGCTAGGGGCCAGGAGCGTGAGATCGACGAAGTACGCGTTGACCGGATAAAAGCGTTCGCGGGCTTCGGTGAGCACCTCGAAGGCATTTCCCAGGTGCAATCGCGACTGCTCGCCGTCGTGCGCCACGGCCGCAGCCGCGGCGGCCCGCAGTTCGTTGGCCAATTGCACTTCGTCGATATTGCTCATGTACCGCATCTGCCGGGTCAGCAGTTCGGTCAGCAGGTAGCCGGTGCCGAAGGCCAGGAAGTCGTCGGCCAGAGCGGGGTCGACCCCTTGGTCGCCGCCGTCGAGCGGCTCGAGTGCTGCCGCGACAATCTGTCGCCTTTCGGATCGATGGCGCACGAGGTGCGCCCCTTCGCTTTTGGCCCGGGCCGGCCAGCCGGCCAGCAACAGCGACTCGCTAGCCTCGGGAATGAGGATCAGGCGGCCGGCCAGTTCGTCCGTGGGGCTATCGGCCCGATACCAGGTCGGCAGCCGGTCGGCGGAAGCGATCAGGGCCGGATGCCAAAGGGCCGACCAGGCGGCCAACAGACCTTCGGCTTCGGCGGCCTCGTGGTGGACCGGAAAGTCTTCGAGGCTATGGCAGGGGAGCAGGACGATCAGCTCATCGAATTTCATCGGTCACACGATAGTCCCTGCGGCGGGCCGCGTCGAGCGGTTGGGGGTCAGCGCGGCGCATAAAGCCGCGACCGGTGGTTGCGGGGGACGCTCGACGCGACCACCGGTCGCGGCTTTGTGGAGCACCGGCCGCGGCTTTATGGCGGCAAAGTGAGCCGGAGATTCGTTTTTCGTTGACAGCCGCGACAGTGGGCCGATAGATTTGATGATTGGGGAAATTGCCGGCAGCCAATCGTCCGTTTTCGCCCATCTGAGACCTGTCCTGGTCCGCCCGGCTGTCGGCGAACGCACGATTGTCCCCCGTGGCGTCGGAACAACCAAGTAAGAGGTCGTCATGGCGAAACTAAGCGCCGTGTGGGGAATTGATATCGGTCAGTCGGCGCTCAAGGCCTTGCGTTGCCGGCCGGGCGAAGAGGACGGCCGAATCGCTGCCGACGCGTTTGATTACATCGAGTATCCAAAACTGCTGAGTCAGCCGGACGCGGACGCTTCGGAGCTGATTCACGAGGCCTTGAAGACGTTTCTGTCGCGCAACTCGCTACGCGGCGATCGGGTGGTGATCAGCGTCTCGGGCCAGAGCGGCCTGGCGCGTTTCATCAAGCTGCCGCCGGTGGAAACCAGCAAGATTCCGGACATCGTCAAGTACGAGGCCAAGCAGCAGATTCCCTTCCCGTTGGAAGACGTGGTCTGGGACTATCAGCAGATGATGGGCTCCAGCACCGACGAAGGTTTTGCGCTGGAGGCCGAGGTGGGCCTGTTCGCCATGAAACGCGACCAGGTGTACAAGGTGTTGCAGCCCTTCGACCGCGTGGACGTCGAGGTGGACGTGATCCAGCTCACGCCGCTGGCCTTGTACAACTACGTCGTGTTCGACCAGCTCCAGGATCTCCCGTCGATCGACGACTACGATGCGGAAAACCCGCCCAAGTCGCTGGTGGTCTTATCGCTGGGCACCGAGACCACGGACCTGGTAGTGACCAACGGCTTCCGCGTCTGGCAGCGGAGCATTCCCATCGGCGGCAATCACTTTACCAAGGCGCTGACCAAGGAGCTGAAGCTCAACTTCGCCACGGCCGAGCACCTGAAGCGCAATGCCTCGCAAGCCGAAGACCCCAAGGCACTGTTCCAGGCCATGCGGCCGGTGTTCAACGACCTTCTGACCGAAGTCCAGCGGTCGCTGGGATATTTCAAGAATATCGACCGCACGGCGGAGATCAGCCGCGTGGTGGCGCTGGGCAACGTGATGAAGCTGCCCGGGCTGCAGCGCTACTTGCAGCAGAACTTGGGCTACGATCTGACCAAGGTCGACGGCTTCCGGGGGCTCTCCGGCAGCGGCGTGGTCGACGCGCCCGCGTTCAAGGATAATTTGCTGGCCTTTGGCGTGTGCTACGGGCTGTGCCTGCAAGGGCTGCGAGCGAGCAAGATCGACACCAACCTGCTGCCCCGCGAGATCATGCGGTATCGCATGATCCGGGCGAAAAAGCCCTGGGTCTCGGCGGCGGCCGCCTTGCTGCTGCTGGGCTGTAGCGCCAGCTATTTCCGGCATTTCACGGCGTTGGAGAGCGTGTCGCTGGACGCGGCCAGCCCGCATTCGTTCAATACGGCCAAGCAAAGCGCGGATGCCTTTATTCGCGATGCGGGCGATTGGAGCCTGCGGTTCGACGAAGCCAAAACCGTGTTCGTCAAAACCGACGAAGTGGGGCAGAGCCTGCTGCAAAACATGACCCACCGCGAGCTCTGGCTGCGGCTGTTGAAGGCCGTGAATGTTTGCCTGCCGCGCAACGGCGACAAGGAGCGGCCCAAAGATATCGCCAAGCGGGATGAGATCAAGTGCGACGCGTTCGAATGCCGTTGGGTGGAGAAGCTCGAGGACTGGTACGCCGATACCGTGAAGCACAACCAGAAGGGCACGTCGCAGGCGGCTGACACGCCGGCGGCGCCTGCGCTCGATCCGACCGCCGTGACGGAAGACATGAATGCCCCGCCGCCGGATCCGAATGCGGCCCCTGCACCTGCCGTTGCGGCGGGTCCCACCGGCCCCGGCTGGGTGTTCAAGGTCGACGCGCATCATTATCACAATGGCGACCCGCGCAACGAGGGCGTGACGTTCGTTCGCAACACGCTGCTGAAGAACCTGGCGCAGGACGAAATGCCGCTGCCCGCCAGCCAACGCGTCGACGGCGGGCCGCGCAGCTTCCCGGTCAAGAAGCTGGGCATCGAGTTTCCCATGATGATCGGCCGGCCGCTGCCCGAGCAGTACCACCTGGCGCTCAGCGAAGAAGAGCAGGGCGATAACCAGGGCATGGGGATCGGCGATCAGCAGCAATCGAAATATCAGACGCTGACCCGGCTGAACTTCACCGTGGAGTTTTGCTGGCGTCCGCACAGCGACCAGACCCAGGCAGTCAAGGGGGCCGGATCCACGGCTCCCGAGGGCCAGCCGGCGGCTCCGGCCGGCGATCAGGCGGCGCAACCCTAGCGCCTGCACAAGGCAAGCAGATGACGGTTTTTTCCAGTCGATTTCGAATTCTCAGGTGCTCGTGCGATGAAAGATCTGAAACGCTACCTGGCCGCGCTTAAGAAGCATCATTTTTGGGTGCTCAGCGGCCTGATTTTGATCGTCGGGCTCAGCACCTGGTCGAGTGCCTCGCGGGATTTGCAGGCGCGCTTCGACGAGAATCGAAACAAGATCAAGACCACGTTCACTTTGCTGGCGGGGTTGGGCCCCGGGGCGCCCAACGACAAGTTCACCGAGGGCTTGCACAAGGAGCAGACCACGCTGCGCAGCCAGGTGTTCGACGCCTGGCAGGACGTGTCGCTCAGGCAGAAGGGGGACAAAAAGGCGAAGATCGAGGGGATCACCATTTGGCCGCCGGAGGTGGACGACATCAACCGGCTCGGGCCCCACGAACCCATTCCCGAGGATCTGCGGCAGAACTACATGAGCTCCGCCCTGCCGGCCGAATGGAAGCGGTTATTCGAGGCGGTGAAAATCCGCCATCCCAAGGGGAACATGGACGTCAACGTGGACGATCTGAACGCGCGGCGGCAGACGATCGAATACGAAGGCATCGTCGTCTGGGACCAGGAGCAGCGCGAAGCGCTGGTGAAGCGTTACCAAGTGCAGGAAATCCCCTCCAACTTGCGCGTGCGGGTCACGCAGGAAGACATGTGGGTCTTCCAATCGATGATCAATCTGATCGTGCAACTGAACGAAGGAGCCAACGACTCGTTGGCGGCCACGGTCAAGCGCATCGATAAGTTGGAGTTGGCGCAATGGGCTATCGCGGATGCCCAGAAGGACCCCGGCGCCGATCTGAAATTGAAAAAGGCTGACGGCGAAAACGAATCGGCGATCATCGGCCCGGCAGGCGGCCTGGGCGTCGAAGAGGCCATCGTGGCGCTGCCCGGTGCGCAGGACCACACGGAAGACAAGTGGCTGCTCGAGGGCCGTTACTTGGACCAGAATAATCAGCCGATCAGCGCCGAAGAAGCGCTCAAGAATCCGCCGTTCGCCGAGTTCAAGCAGATGTTCGTCAACATGCAGTTCGTGATGGATCAGCGCAAGATTCCCGAACTGCTGGCCGAATGCGCCAATTCACCGCTGCGCATCGAGCCGCGGCAGGTGCTGATGAAGTTCAGCGACGTCGATCACCAGTCCAAGCCCAACGAGGGCGGCGAAGCGGCGGAGAACGGCCCTCGGCTCGAACACGGTCCCTATGATTGCGTGCTGCAAATTCGTGGCATCGTGTACATCTACAACGAGCCGCAGGAGCCGAAGCTGGGGACCGGCTCGGCGCCTCAACCGGCGCGGCGCGAGTTGGGCATTCCAGTGCCCAAGGCCGAAGCGCCCAAGGCGCCGCCGGTCGATGAGGAGCAGCAGTTGCCGTACTGATGCGTCGCGTGTCTGAAACTGCGTTACCGATTTTTTTCGAACCGCTTGCCGCGGAGAAGTGCCCATGAAGGCCAAGCGAATTGATTCTGCCCGCATCAAGCAGTTTTTCGTCGCGCACGGCGAGAAGATTGCCTTCGGCATCTTCGGGCTGGCGTTCTTGTGGCTGTGTTATTCGGCTTACGAGACCAGCGGCTACGACAAGACGCCCAAGGACCTGGCCGAGACGGCCCAATTCACGCGGACCACGGTCGAAAGCCAGCCCTGGAATCCAGTGGACTGGCAGATCAAGATCCCCAACCCGCCGTACGTCAAACAAGTGGAAGTGGCGATGAAACCGGTGGACGCCAAGCCGTTCCTGCTGGCCACGCTCTTCGACCCGCCAATCCGCGAGAACAAAGTCCGCCGCGACGAGCCCAAGTTCCTGGCCGTGCGCGAGCTGCGCGCCACCTTCGGCTTCGGCGCCGTGAAGCCCAAGAAGGAGATTCCGCTGGGCAAGCAGTGGGTGGTCATCACGGGCCTGTTGCCGGTCGTTGAGCAGGCGCAGGAATACGAAAATCTGTTTAACAACGCCTGGTACAACAATCCCAACCTGGATACGCCGCAGTGGCTAGACTTTCAAGTGGAGCGGGCCGTGGTCGCATCGGCTGGTGGAGGCCACGAGCAATGGGCCGCGATCGACGTGCATGCGGCCATCAGCAGCGAATTCGACCAGTTCTTCCAGGAGCGGCCAGAAGTCATTGACAAGAAATTCCAGGAGCGGTCGATGTGTGACCCCGTACCGCCGCTGCTGGGCCGCGAGCCGGACGAGAGCATGGCCCATCCGCCGGAAATCCCGTTTGCCTTGCAGGTCAAGGACAAAGACAACGCGCAAAAGCAACCCGAGCCGGTCGCCGACAAGGCGGTCAACCCATTGTTGGGGGGCAACGATCAGCAGCGGCGGGTCGTCGTGATACCGCGCGGCGATGGCAAGGCGGCCGAGGCTGAGGTGGTGCCCTTTCGGATGTTCCGTTTTTTTGACTACACGGTCGAAAACGACCGCATGTACCGTTACCGCGTGAAAGTCGCCCTGAAGAACCCGAATCTCAATGTTGCCAAGCGGTTTCTGAAGCGGCCCGAGTTGGCCGAAGGCGAGCGCCGCGAGTCGCCGTTCAGCGATCCGTCGAACGTGGCGACCGTTCCGCCGAACAGCCGCATGCTGGCTGGCGACGTGCTGGCCCCGCGCGGGCTGAACGAGGCTAAGGCCAAGGTGCTGGTCATCAAGTGGGAAGCCGAAAAGGCGGTGGAAGTGCCGCACGAGTTCGAGTTGCTGCGCGGTGCATTCATCAACTTTCCGGACATCGAAACTCCGATTCCTCTGCCGGGCGAGCCGGACAAAACCGCCGCCGGCAAAATCACTTTCGAGACCAACACCATGCTCGTGGACGTGATGGGGGGCGAGCCGGTCACCAGGCCCAACGAGCGGCCGATCAAGACGCCATCGCTGATGCTCTTCATGGACCCCTTTGGCCAGCTTGCCATCCATGCGCATGTCGCCGATTTCGTGGAGTTCACCGCGCGGCGTCCACCGACTCCTGCCAAGGTCAGAAAGTCCGACGCGGATAAAGACGCCGAGGTTAATACTCCCTTTGATACCGGGGGCAAGTCCGGCCCCAAAGGAAGGCCCTCGATTTTCGACCTCAAGCCGCCCAAGTAAGCTGTCAGGTGGCAGCAGTCGGCCTGCTCGCCGGCGCGCGTGCGGCTGACGTCCGGCGTGCTGCCAGGAACATCGCCCGCGCCCTGTACACTCTCACCAGGATGCCCGGGCTGGCGGCGTGTTTCGCCTCTCCGCGGGTGGCGAAATGTCGCCCTTTTCGCAAATGCCCTTGACCCGTCTAGGGGCCGGCGGTATTTAACCGCCTCTCATCTACCTATCTTTGTGATCTTTCGATTCCGGAACAGCAGGCAGCCGTGCTGACGGCGCCCGTTGAACCGCCAACAGACTGGGCCGCCAAACGCCGTTGTCGGCCTGAGATCCGATCCCTCGCTGGTCGCACGACCGCTCTCCTGCCGGCCGCAGGGAGCAGCCGATCGGCCGGGCGATGGAATTTCCGCGAGAACGGATTCTCGCGGATGCTGCGAATCTCGAAAGGAGATTTGGGTTGAAAACGACGTCTCGTATCCTCGCCGCATGGATGTTCGCGGGGGTCTGCCTCAGCGTGTGTACCTGGACGTGGGCCGCTCCACCGGCAGCCTCGAGTCTTTGTCTGGCCGTCGCGGCGACCGGTGAAGCGCCGCTGGCCGACGACAGCCCGGAAGTGGCCAGGCTCAAGGTCCTCGGCCTGTGCAAGAAGGCTCGCGAGGCCATGAACGAAGGTAACTTCGAGACGGCCGAGTCGTTCTTGTCGCGTGCCGAGGCGCTGCACGTCAACTTCGGCATCATCTATTTCGGTGATTCGCCCAAAAAGGTTCGCCGCGACCTGGAGCACGTGCGGCCGGCCAAGGCCCCGGCGGCTGATGCCAAGAAACCCAGCGAACGGTTCACGCCGCAGACGGTCAACGACGCCGACGCCCAGGCCGACAAACCGCGCGAGCAAGCCCACGCCGCGACGGTCAAAGCCGAAGCGGCGGTCAACCCCGCGGTGCCCGGCGCGGCCGGTCCGACCACGCCGCTGACCGACTCCAAAGGCTATGCCAAGAACTATCTGAACAAGAGCCGCGCCGAAATGGCCCAGGGCAATCTCAACGGTGCCGTGTTCTGGTACCAGAAGGCGGCTGCCGCGGGCGTGCAGTTTACCGACGGCGAGGATTCGCCGCAAAAGCTGGCCGCCGATCTGCGCAAGGCCGGGGCCAAGCTCTCCGCGCCGGGCCAGATGGTGGCCGAAACGCTGCCGCCGGCCGATCCGGCGTCGGCGGCCCGATCGCAGTTCCCCCAGCGGTCGCCGTTTGCCAGACCGCTGGCGCCGGAGCCGCCGGCGGCTGACATTCAGCCTAAGTTTACTCAGCGCGAGAATCGTCCTTCCGATCCCACGTCGGCGGCCACGCAGGCGTTGGTCAACCCGTCCCCAACGTATCCCGTGACCCAGGGCAGCGGCAACGAGCAGCGCGAACAGTGCGACCGAATGCTGCTGTCGGCGCGCCGCGCTTTGGCCGTGGGCGATGCGCGCCGCGCGACGGAAGCAGTCAACCAGGCCAAGGCGCTAGGCGTGAAGTACGAATTTCACCAAGACAGCCCCGGCAAGGTCGAGGCAGATATCTACAAATTCAACGAGCTTGTCCAGCGGCCGGCCAGCGAACGCACCACCGAAAGCTATCGCCGCCGCTATGCCGAACTGCAAATGCAGCAGGCTGAAGAACTGCTCCGCTGGCGCGATTTCGACGAAGCCGAGCGCCTGGTGACCGAGGCCAAGCAGTTGGGCCTCAATTACGGGCCGTTCGAATCGAATCCCGAAGTGCTGCTTGGCCGGATTGCCGAAGGCCGCAAGCACGCGGCGCCGGTCCGTGTCGAACCGCTGCCGCCGTTGGGCGCGACGGCCCCGGCCGCGGTCGCGGCCCAGCCCGCCGGCGCGGAGGCGGCACCGGGCGGTGTCGCGCCAGGCGATGCTGCACTGGCGGCCCGCAAGGCCAAGACGCTCCAATTGGTGCGGCAAGCCCGCGAAGCCATGCGTCATGGCGATTTGGACCAGGCCGCCGTCTTGGCCCAATCGGCCCAGGACCTGGGCGTGCCCGACTCGGCCTTTGGTCCGCGGGACGATCGGCCGTTCTTGGTGCTGTTGAAGATTCAAAGCGAGCGCCGCCATAGCGTGACGACCGCGCAAGCGGTCACGCCGATTGGCGCCGCTGGCGAATCGGCGAAGTCCGTAGGTACGCAGGCGGTGTACGACCCCGCCAACGATCCGACACGCAATGTGCCGGCCGCCAGCCTGCAAAGCGTGGACCCCGCCGGCGCCAGCCCAATCGACGGCCAAAGCGTCGACCGCGGATCGCCCGGCGCCGGCGGCACCGGCCCGGCGAGCGTGGGAATCGTGATGTTTCAGCAAGGTGAAGAAGCCCTGCGGCAGCACGACCTGAAAGCGGCGATGAGCTTCTTCCGCCAGGCCCAAGTGCATCGCGCCGAACTCGATCCGGCCACGCAGCAGCGCTTGCAGGACCACCTGCAGTTGGGCGCGCAACTTCCCTCGGCAGGCCGCCCGCTCAGCGATGGTTCGCTGATGAAAGAAGCCGCGGCCGCCGAGCAGGTGAAGTACCGTCAACTGTCGTTGGAACTTTCGCGGCTGGAAAACCAGGCCAAGCAGCAGCAGGAAAAGGACCCCAAGCGGGCCAAGGCCACGCTCGAGCAAGCCCAGCAGTTGGTCGAAAAGGCGCAGCTCGAAAGCTCGCTGCGCGACCTGCTCCAGCGCCGCGTCGCCCGCGACCTGACTGAG
>DATCFX010000562.1:0-1343 GCA_036509275.1 Pirellulales bacterium
AAGCTCCAACGCCGAGGCGGTCGGCTCGGCCGATGCTTTGTCGGTTCCCAGGTGCCGCTGCCAGTTGTCGGCCAGGCTCACGCTGCGCCGCGGTTGGGCACTCTTGGCCAGCAGGCCGTCGTGCAGCACGGATTCCCAAAAAGTCTCGAAATCCGCGGCCTGCTCGCGCGTCGCCCGCCGCCGCCAGCGCCGGCGCACAATTTCGTAACCGGGCGTCGGTTCGCTGCCGGCCAGCAACCGCACCAGTTCATGGGCCGAACGGCCCTGGTACAGCGGCTCGATCAGCGGCTGCACGATCGACTCCGTGCCGTCGAACGCCCGCGCGTCGCTCCAGGCTTCAAGAAAATGCGCTTCGGGCAGATGCCAGTGGCACTGCCGCGCGGTCTCGTCATCGTACAAACCCAGATGCACGCGCAGCGGCACTTTTTGCATCCGCTCGGTGAGCGCGAAATCGACCGGCGCGTTGTAGACCGGATTGCCGCCCAGGATCACCAGCAGTTCGACGACGCCGCCGTCCAGCGCGTCGGCCAATTCTTTGAGCGAGCCGGTTCGCTCGGTCCGGCCCGTATCCCAGGCATCGGTGTAGTACACCGTTTTACCGGTGTTGCCCAGGCGATCGTTGATGGCATGAGCCAGCAGATGAACGACCGCCGGCTGCCGCTCGCCGGCCAGTACCAGCGATCGCCCCCGATGGGCTTGCAAATCCTCGGCCACCGCGTTGAGCCATTTCTCGTGACCGGCAGCGCTGCCGCCGATGACGCTGCCGCCAGATTCGATCCCGCAAGCGGTGGCCAGGGCGCGGGCAAAGGGCTCGATCTGTCCGGCGCGCAAGGCCAGACGATGATCGGCCTTGGCCCCGGTGCAGCTCACGCCCGGCTCGACCGCGTAGAGCCGATTCATCGTGGCTTGGGCCGCGTCGCCGCCGTATTTCCGCAGCCGCCGCCGCGAAAGAAAATCGTCCACGTACGGCAAGTGCCCCGGCAGGCTCATCATGAAGTCGGCGTCCAGGGTCAGCACGACGTCGGCCTGCGTGAAGTCGTAGTGTGCGTCCACCTGCCGGCCGAACGCCCAGTCGCTGGCTCGATACGCCCCATCGCGATTCACCGGCTCGTACACATGCCAATGCGCGTCGGGAAATGCTGCCAACAGCTCGTCACGCTGCGCGGCCAGCGCGGGCGAGACCACCGTCTCGCTCAAGATCCGCAGCCCGCTGCCGCGCTTGCCGCGCTGCCGGGCCAGCGCTTCGCGCAAGGCCGCTTCGGCGTCCTCCCAGGTGCGCGTTTGGCCCAGGTGCATGACCGTTTGCGAGCGGTCGGGATCGTAGAGCGACAGGATCGCGGCCT
>DATCFX010000563.1:0-9925 GCA_036509275.1 Pirellulales bacterium
GTCCATGCGGTCGACCATCGCCGCGTGAATGGCCATCTTCGTCGCCTGGAACCGCCGCTGCTCGTCGGTCAACTCGCTCCACGGCAGCGGACGATTCACTTCGCCAGGCCCGAGCTTTTTTATAGCGTCGGGAAAGTCGTAGGGCGGGCCGACGTCCTGCTCCAGCGCCGAAAGCGTCGTGTTCACAATCCCCATCTGCCGCTGTCGGGCAAAACGCGCCTCGCGCATCGCCTCCCAGCCGGCCAGATACTTGTCGCGATATCGCGAAATATCCTCCGGCAGCGCATGCAAGGGGAAATGCGGGGAGATGAAGGCGACATAATGGAAGAACGGCCGCGAGGCGTAGTTCGCCGCGTGGTCCTGGAGGCATTCGATGGCATGGTCGGCCACGGCAATCGTCGCATAGTAGCCCGGCTTGTCCGCTGGCGCTTTGAGCGGCACGTCGTCGATCGAGTTGCCGGCCGACGAGAAATAATTGCCCTGGTTTCGCATGTCCAACGAGCGGTCGAAGCCGCCGGCGAGCACTTTGCCGTCGATGTGCCACTTGCCGCTGTGATAGTTGCGGTAGCCGGCCGGCCTGAGCAGATCGGGCAGCAGCCGCGCCCACGACTGACGCACCCCCGCCGCGCCGCCGCGAATTTCCGGCAACGCGTCGCGATGAATTTGCTGCGCGTAGAAGCCGGTCAGCAAGGCGCCGCGCGACGGCCAGCAGCGCGCCGTATTGTAGAACTGGGTGAAGCGCAGGCCGCCGCTGGCGAGCGCGTCGAGGTTGGGCGTTTCGATCTCGCCGCCATAACAGCCGAGGTCCGAAAAACCCAGATCATCGGCGACGATCAGCACGATGTTCGGCCTTGGCGGGCGGTCGCTCGGACGCGCCCGCTCGCCTGAGATTGCTTCGGCAGCGCACAGAAGCATCATGATCGCCGCGAATCCGCGAAACATTGGAACCTCGACGTGATGACCTAAAGGCTAAGACTCAGGCGGGACAAACGGGGCAGGCTGCACGCGTGCGGGGACCCGATCCACAGTCTAAAGGCGAAAAACAAGCACGAATTGCGCCGGCGACGGGTGGTTGGCGCGGGGGCGGGGCCCGAGGCTGTTCCTACGCGGATTCTACCGCTGCGGCCGGGCCGGCGTAAAGAAAATTCGCCGCGCGTTGCGCGCGGGTGGGATCCACTGACCCGGCCGGCAAACGCCCCAACCACGGTCGATTACGGGTTGATCGTCACCGGCGGCTGCTGGCGGGCCATTTCGCGGATTTCTTCGGTGATCTTCATCGAGCAGTACTTCGGCCCGCACATGCTGCAAAAATGCGCGCTCTTGAACGTGTCTTGCGGCAGCGTCTCGTCGTGCATCCGCCGGGCGGTCTCCGGATCGAGCGAGAGGCGGAATTGCTCGTTCCAATCGAAGCCGAAGCGGGCCCGGCTCAGCGCGTCGTCGCGGTCGCGGGCGCCCGGCCGATGCCGCGCCAGATCGGCCGCGTGGGCCGCGATCTTGTAGGCAATCACGCCCTGCTTCACGTCCTCGTTGTCGGGCAGGCCCAGATGCTCCTTGGGCGTCACGTAGCAGAGCATCGCCGCACCGCTCCAGCCGGCCAGCGCCGCGCCGATGGCGCTGGTGATGTGGTCGTAGCCGGGAGCAATATCGGTCACCAGCGGGCCGAGCACGTAGAACGGCGCCTCGTGGCACCATTCCATCTGCTTCTTGACGTTCATCTCGATCTGGTCCATCGGGATGTGGCCGGGGCCTTCGACCATGACCTGCGTGTTTTTCTTCCAGGCCCTTTCGGTCAGCTCGCCCAGCACCTTGAGCTCGGCGAACTGGGCCGCGTCGCTGGCGTCGCCGATCGAGCCGGGCCGCAGACCGTCGCCCAGGCTCCAGGTGACGTCGTACTGATGCATGATGTCGCAGAGATCTTCGAAGTGCGTATACAGCGGGTTCTGCTGCCGATGGACCATCATCCACTTGGCAATCAGCGACCCGCCGCGGCTGACGATGCCCGTGATGCGGTTCATGGTCAGCGGCAAGGCTTCGAGCAGCACGCCGCTGTGGACCGTCATGTAGTCGACGCCCTGTTTGGCCTGGTGCTCGACCATGTCCAGGAAATGTTGCGGCCGCATGTCCTCGATGCTGCCGCCCAGCTCTTCGAGCATCTGGTAGATCGGCACGGTGCCGATCGGCACGGGCGACGCCGCGATGATCGCCGCGCGGATGCGGTCGATGTCCTTGCCGGTCGAGAGATCCATCACGGTGTCGGCGCCGAAGTGGACGGCCGTGTGCAGTTTTTCCAGTTCGCCGTCGATGTCGCTGGTGACCGCCGAATTGCCGATGTTGGCGTTGATCTTGGTCTTGGCGGCCACGCCGATGGCCATCGGCTCCAGCCGGCCGGCCAGGTGTACCGTGTTGGCCGGAATGACCATGCGACCGCGAGCGACTTCGCTGCGCACCGCCTCGGGCTCGAGCCGTTCGCGCTCGGCCACGTATTGCATCTCGGGTGTGATCGTGCCCGCTCGGGCTTGTTCAATTTGTGTCATGGTTTCAGCCGACTCCCCTGTAGCGAACACGACTTGGATTTACCGCGGGTCATCCTAACCCTGCACGACTGATTGTCAATTCGTCGCGGCTGCCGCTGTCCCGTGCTGGCTCACTGACTGAGCGTCCGATTGCACCGTCGATTGGCTAAGTGTCGAAGTCAACTCGAAAAAATCGATGCCCGGGAGCATCGAGGACATACAAAACGACATTCTGTACCCAAAGGCGCCCGTCTGGAAAAACACTGGCCTTATAGAAGTAGGCGAAGTGCGTGGTCTGCCTGGCGAGCGACGCGCGGGCGCTCGCCTGGATTCGCCGAGCCTCGCGCTCCTGGCCGAGCAAATCGCCGGGCAATCCGTAGCTGGCGCCCAAGGCAAAGTCGATGTAGGGCATGTCGGAGGGGTCTGGTGGGCCCGTTCTCCAATGCACGACCTTCCAGCTAGCCGAGGGCGCGTGGAGCATTGGCCGATCGGCTGCCTTGGCCGGTAATTTTAAAAACTGCCGTGCAACGGATTCCGGCAGCCGGTACTGCTCAATCGTGTAGCCGTCTCCATTGAAGCTCGGCCCCGTGTCGTACCAATGCTCGGGCGCTCCAAGCGAAAATGCCACGCCCGTGAGATTCTGCATTTCTTCACGCTGTGAAGCGGTCTCCGCCGCATGCCAAACGAACGCGAAAAAGATCGCAGCCGAGATGATGATGGCCAGTTGCCTGGCGGCCGGGTACCTGCGCCTGATGCCGATCCAGAACAAGCTCGCGGCGGCAGCAATGGCAACGAGCAAGGCGCTGGTTGCCACAAGTTGCCCAAACAAGCCGAACGGCGAATAGCCGGCCAGAGAAAGGCCGACGACGCCCGCAAATGCGAGGCCGGCCAAATGCAGCGCCGCCAGCCGCGCTCTGCCAATCTCGCGAACCGCCCGGTCCTGAACCCGGCTGTTGATTCGGCACCATTGGATGCCGAGATATCCAAGGCCAATGGGAGCGATGACGATGGCCGCTGGCCAAAGCACCGCTAGAAAAGCCGACCCGGCCACGCCGAAATAAAACAAGATTGCTATGCCGAGACGGGTTTGCACGTTGTCCGTGGCACTCGGTTGATCCGTTGCGGCTTGCTCTTGAAAAGGCATTATTTTCAGACGCATGAGCATTGGCACCAGGCGATCGTTTCATTGTCGTCTGAGCAGATCGGCGCTGTCTACCCAGAGCGCGAAGTACGGCGAGTGCTCGCCAGCTTGCTTGAGGTAAAGCAGAAACGGCTTGTCGAAAACGAGCTGTCGCGGCCGGTCGGTCTGCACGGACTTGACCGCATCCCAGGCGTTCGATTCAAGCTGCGCCCCGCGCTCATCCAGGTGAAATCGAATGACCTGCCGAGCCACGCTGATCGGAAGTCCTGCAAGCTCTCGGTTCTCGATTGGCCGGTCCGTTAGTTCATCGTACGCGCGGTCTACGGCCAGCGAAAGGATCGGGATTTTGAGCGATTCCTCGTCGATTGGTTGATAAAGGTACTTTTCGGCCCTAGGAAACTTGATTGGTTGTTCCGCCGCCACCTGCTTAAGGCGGTTCTCGACTTTGGCGACCGTTTCGGCCAGCGTGGACTCCGGCGAGATCTTGGCCAAGAGCAGTTGGTCCTCGTTCGCTGTCGTGTTCAGCCGCAGAATAAAATCGTCCTCGCTTCGATAGCTAAGGATTGCGACCTGCTCTTTGATCGCCTGACCGCGCTTGGACGACGAATAAAACCGGTCGATACCGAATGCAGCAACCTTGAATCTTCCCCCACCTGAACGAAACTCAATCGGGGCTATCCGATCGAACCGTTCGGCGAACGGCATTTGCTTGGAAAGATACGAGTACAAGTAAAGACCGCGCGCGGGCGGCTCGGGCACGGGCAGTGTCGCCCGAGGAAATCGAGTTCCCAGGGCCGTGCGAATCTTGGCCACAATGCCCTCGTCAACGCGGCCGGCCATGGCCAGATAATCGGTCGGCGACAAGTGCGCGGAATCGAATGCGTGCTCGTTCAGCTCGGTCGCCAGAGGTGGGTTGCCGGTCAGTCGGACACGCGCTCCGCTCAACTGTTTGCGCAGCTCGCCCCAAACCAGTTGATATGTCGCACAGTAGATATAGCTTCGGCCACGATGGATCTTCCCATCGGCGTGGGGTAGCACGTCGCTGCCGGTCAGTTCAGTTGCCGCGACGATGCTACCGGGTTCTTCCGGTTTGTTTCGATTGCATGCCGGCGCGACAACGAAGAATGTGAGCAGCGTTATGCCCAGCGTCGGGCGCTTTAAGGCGCACCGAGCTTGCGATTGCCGCAAATCCCGACCTGCTATTCCGCACGAGCAACCCATCGCTAGCCTGCTTTTTTCGAGCCAAGTGCCACTGGAGCTCGCGGCGCCTACAGTGTCTTCAGATATTCCAGCACGGCGCGTTTTTCGGTTTCGCTCAGCTCGTCGGGAAAGGCGTGGCCGGCGGCGCTTTTGCCGCTGAGTTGAGTATTGAAATAATGACGCCGGGGGCTTCCGGCCGGAACGTCCGGCGGCAGGGAATCGAAAGTGGTGACTTCCAGGCCGACCTTGTCCTGGTCGTAGCCGTCGGCCGTGCGACGCCAGACGATCGGTCGCTCGGCCGGGTGCAAGACATGCCAGAGCGTGGGGACCGAGCCGTTGTGCAGGTACGGCGCGCTGGCCCAAACGCCATCCAGCGGCGGCGCCACGTAGCCGGCCGGGGCTTCGATCGTCGGCACGGTCGCACCCTCGGCAAACCAACTGTGGCCATAAGCCTTGCGGCCCTCGACATCGAGCGCCGCGTGCCGCACCGGATCGGTGCCGACGGTCTCTAGCGGCACCATCTTTTCCGGGTACTGGCCTGCCGGGCCATAGGTGCCGTGGCAGGCCGCGCAAACGCGGTTGAAAGCCACTTGGCCCTGCTCCGCCAGCGGGGCATCGATCTGCCAGGGCCAGGCCGGCGCCTCGAGCGATTGCATCCAGGCCAGGATGTCGCGGTAGTCGTCTTCCCAACTGCGAAATTGCTGCGGGCCGTTTTTGGGAATCAACAAAAACTGCATCAGCGCCCGATGCGTCTTGGGCGCGAATCCGTCGATGTACAGGTGCGTCTTGCGCTTTAGATGCCACCAGGGGGGAGCGTCGTGATCGTGGTGTGTCATCGTCGGCGGAAGGCGATCGCGGCGCACGTTCAAATCGGCGTCGCGATAGTGCAGCAACAGCTTGCCGAACATCACGGCATTGGTCGTGCCGATCGAACCGCTGAGCGGCATGCCCAGCGAGCCGCGGTCCATGTGCGAGAGCCGTTTTTTCAGCCGCAGCTTGGTGCTGCGCACGTCCTCGGTGAGCGTTTGCAGGTCGTACAGCGAGTTGGGCAGGCCGGCAATGGCCCGGCCGGCGACCATTCCGCCGTGGCAGGCCAGGCAGTTCATCACCCAACCGCCGCGGCCATCGTCGACATATTGCCAGGCCACCGGCGTGTCACGATCGGGCGAAGGGGTCAAGCCATAGCGGGCAAAAGCCATCTGCCGCCGCTCGTCGGGCGTGGCACTGGCGGCCTGCGAGCGCAGCGGCTCTTCCCAGCATTGCCAAAGCTGGTCGAAAACCTGCTGATCGAAGTCGGGCGGCAAGAAGGCCTTGGTCGTCAGCAGCCGATAGCCGCGCTGCTCGGGCGTTTCAGCCCCCAGCCCGGCGGTGGCCGCGATCGAGCACAACAAGACCAGCCCACAACGCCATTGCATGCACTGGTTCCGCTTTGCCATGAGTTTGCCCAATGCCCCGCTAAGTGAGTCTAGGCGCGGGCTGTCGGCGCGGCAATGGACGGGCGGGTGCTTGCCACGGTGAATCGCAAGATGTCCGAATTGGGAAAGGTTTGCAGGCGTGCGGCTATTCTCTTTCGCATTCCGCGTCGACGCACTGGTCACAGCCTCGAACGCCTCGGATTCTCAAACTCGGCGTTCGCCACCGAGTCTTTTGTTTCATGTGGAGTGAGCAGGAGCAAGAAACTCACCTCCGCCATTGTTTCTTCAGGCAGTTGATAGAGCGCTTGCCAAATATCCTCTTCTCGCTCGACGCGGCTCTGGCCTCTGAATTGCGGGTCTATAACACGAATGCGCACCGACAGCGAATTTTGCCGGTAAACATCGATCGTGGCGCTGGGATGCAGTGATTCGTATTCACGCAGCGCCGAAACGATCTTCTTGAGCAGCTTGTCGGGCCGCTGCGTTCGAAGTTTGATTGCCATCTTAAATCCTTTTGTTCGCCCACTCCCATATTGCGCGAGCCGATTTCACGAATTCACTGGCTTCGCCGGGATCCGTTGTTCGCGAATCGTAACGCAGACTTGTGGACCAAATCGCGAGGCGAGCAAGGTGCCTTACAACTTCGTGAGGGATTTGCGTCCCGATGCGTTGACGGTATTTAGCGCCGAGCCATTCAATGTCGTGCCCCTTTTTTCCGCGAAAACTTTTCATTAACCCCGACCGGACCGCCGGCGCCGCGCTATTGAGCAGCACCGCCTTCAGCATGCATTCTACCGCATAACCGGCCAGGTAGACTGCGCCGGTTGTTCGATTGGTGGTCAAAAGTGCCTGCGCATCGTGCAGGCGTTCTTTAGCCGCGCTGTAGAATCGCCGTGATTCAGCGCCGTGAGGCAGTGCCATGGCTATCAATCCCAGGGGCCGGCTATTTCTTCTCTTCCTTGTCTTCCACCAATCGCTTGCCGGACAGCAGGTCGGTGAGCTGCTGCTGGAGATGGTCGATCGCGTCCTTGGAAACGCCGAAGTGGGCGGCTTGCACGCGGCCGTCTGGGTCGATGATCACGGTCAGCGGAATCGGCTCGGCCTTGTACTCGCCGGAAACCTCGCCGTCGGCGTCCATCAGCACCGGCAGATCGAGTTGCTTTTGCTTGAGAAACGCGTGAATCGTGTCGGCGTCCTCCTCCTGGTTGATGGCGTAGAACACCACGCCGCGGTCCTTGAACCGGCCAACCGCTGCAGCCACGCGCGGCAAGCCTTCGACACAAGGCGCGCACCACGTGGCCCAAAAGTCCAGCACCACGATCTTTTTCGCCGCCAGCAGATCGGCCAGCCGGACGTGCTCGCCTGCCAGCGTTTTCAGCGAAAACGCCGGCGCCGGGCGGCCGAGCAATTGCTGCGGCTCGTGACCGGTGACGTGGGCATCCTCGATCAGCGTGTCGACCTTTTGGGCAGCCTTGGGCGGGCTGAAGGCAAACGCCTCTGGCTCGGGCTGGCGGTCGAATT
Source organism: Pirellulales bacterium (assembly GCA_036509275.1). GTDB lineage: Bacteria > Planctomycetota > Planctomycetia > Pirellulales > PNKZ01 > DATATB01. Next base: position 7,791 of record DATCFX010000563.1, read on the forward strand.
GCCAATGGTCGAATGTGCCGACGAGCGAAATGGTCAGCCCGGGCGGCAGCACGGCGCCTTCCGCTTTGAGCGAGCGGCGCATGTCGGGCACCACCTTGCGCAGCACCGGATGCTCGCCCGTCTCGATCCACAGGGCCAGGTCGATTGGGCCCTGCGCCACGTTCAGATGATGGCACTGGACGCCTGCGACCAGTTCCTCGCCCAGATACTCGGCCGCGGTGATGCCCTGCATGGCGTGCTGCGGATGGTGAAAGGCGAGCAGCAGGCCGGCGAACGTGGGTGCGTTGCCCATTTGCGCCAGGCGCCGCATGCCATCGTGGAGGATGCCTTCGAGCGTGGCCGGCGCCGCCGTCAGCGTATAGCGTTCCATGCCGGGCGAATACGTAAACAGTTGCTTGCCGTCGCAAACCACCGTGGCGCCGGTTTCGCCTGCGGTCAATCGAATGGCCAGCAGGTTCGGCCGCGCGCCGGAGATCTTGTAATGCGACGTGATTTCATTCTTCGTGGCCAGGGCCTCGATGATCATCGACGACGTCACCTCGACCTGAAAGCTTTTGAGTCGATCGAAACGCGCCGACAATTGCTCGATCACCCGTTGCGCGCGTGGATCGATTTTGGGTGCCGCGTCGTCGGCAGCCGCGGCGGGCGACGCGATGACGGAACAAGCGGCGAGCAACAGCCCGGCCAACGGTAAGAGCTTTAGAGCGCGCGGCATGGGTCAAGTCCTCGAGCGGGCGTGATTGTGGATTGAATTCTGGGAGGGCAAGGCTCCTGCCGAGCCGGAAACACCGGACGGCACGAGGACAAGGCTCGGCAGGAGCCTCGCCCTCCCAGCCTCGCCCTCCCGACGGAAGATCAACTCCTACGAAGGATCGTAACCCAAGTTCGGCGCCAGCCAGCGCTCGACGTCGGTGATGTTCATGCCCTTGCGCCGGGCGTAGTCTTGCACCTGGTCGCGGCTGATGCGGTCGACGGAAAAATAGCGGGCCTCAGGATGCGCGAAATACAGCCCGCTGACGCTGGCCGCCGGAAACATGGCGAAGTTTTCGGTCAGCTCGATGCCGGTGGCTTGCTCGGCCGAGAGCAGATCGAACAGGATGCGTTTTTCGGTATGATCGGGGCAGGCCGGGTAGCCCGGCGCGGGCCGAATGCCGCGATAGCGCTCGTCGATCAGCTCGTCGCTGGTGAGATTTTCCGCGCGGCCGTAGCTCCAATCGGTGCGGGCCTGCTTGTGCAGCCATTCGGCCAGCGCCTCGGCCAGCCGATCGGCTAGGGCCTTGGCCATGATCGCCTGGTAATCGTCGTGGTCGGCCTCGAACTTCCGCACGATCGCGTCCGTGCCGATGCCGGAGGTGACGGCAAAAGCACCCAAGTAATCGCTCCGCCCGCTCTCGAGCGGAGCAATAAAATCGGCCAGGGCCGTGAAGTGCTTCTGCCCCTTGCGCTGCCATTGCTGCCGCAATGTATGAAAGCGCGTAATCTCCGTGCTCCGGCTGTCGTCGCTGTACAGCACGATATCGTCGCCGATGGACGCGGCCGGCCAGAAGCCGTAGACGGCCCGGGCTGTGAGCACTTGCTCGTCGACGATCGTTTCCAGTAGCCGGCAGGCATCGTCGAACAACTTCGTCGCTTCTTCGCCCACGACCGCGTCACGCAGAATGGCGGGATACTTGCCGCGTAGTTCCCAGGCCGAGAAGAACGGCGACCAGTCGATGTAGGGGACCAGCATCTCGAGCGGCAAGGCATCGAGCACGCGCGTGCCCAAGAATGCCGGCCGGTCGATGGTCACGCTCGTCCAATCGGTCTGAAAGCGTTTGGCCCGGGCTTCGGCGTACGGCACGAGCTCCACTTCCTGGCGCTGCTGATAAGCTTTCACCAGCCGCGCTTGCTCGTCCCGATTGCGATTGTTGAACTGTTGGAAGGCGTTGGGATTGAGCAGTTGCTCGACCACGTTCACCGAGCGCGACGCGTCGAGCACGTGGACCGTGGCATGCCGATACACGGGGGCGATCCGCACGGCCGTGTGCTTCGAGCTGGTCGTCGCGCCGCCGATCAGCAGCGGCAGACGGATGCCGCGGCGCGCCATCTCCTTCGCCACGAACACCATCTCGTCGAGCGACGGCGTGATGAGGCCG
>DATCFX010000564.1:0-4432 GCA_036509275.1 Pirellulales bacterium
CGGCCCGATCCAGTTCGCCGGCGGCTCGGTTTCGACCCGCTCGGCCCAGAACTATGGCGGCCCGGTGACGCTCCTCGAGAACACGGCGCTCACCAGCACCGCCGGCGGTTATATCACCTTCAATTCAACCGTCGATGCCGGCAGCGATCCGGCGGGCCTGACCATCACAACCAGCCATGCTTATACCAACGCCAGCGGCACGACGCAGTTGTTCAATGCGGCCGTGGGCGGCCACTCGCCGCTTAGCTATCTGGTGGCCAACGTCGAAGGCGGCATCGCGTTGAACACGCCGATTCGCACCTATGGCGACATGTTGTTTGGCGGCGCCACGCTGATGCCGGCCGTGCTGCAAGTGAGCGCTGACCTGACTTCGTATTACGGCACGATCGGCTTTGACGTCAGCCAAAGCGTGTACACCGGATTCGGCAGTACGATCAGCGCATCCGGGGGCCCGATCAGCTTTTCGGCCGGCGCCGACGCGGCGGGCTCGAGTCTGGTGTCGCTGTTCAGCACGATGCAGGCCAGCGGCGTGTTCGTCAGCGGCAACGGTGCTTCGAACCAGTTGGTGCTGCCGCCGCCGGGCCAGGACGCCATTGTGAACGAGAGCGGCATCAACAGCGGCACGATCGGCAGCTATCAGGGCGTGAGCCACGCCGGCTTGCCGATGCCGTTTGTCCAGTACAGCAACGAGCAGAATATTGGCCTGGAATATTGGCCGGGCGACGCGTCGGCGGCCACATTGAGCATCTTCACGGCCAGCACCAGTGCGTCCACGGCACTGACAAACACCATCTCCCCGATCGCCGCGTTCAATCCCTCCAGCACGTCGGCGCCGGCCAACACCGAAAACTTCTATCTCCAAGACAACGACATCACCGACGTCCAGGTTCGCGTGGGCCGCGGCAACCAGACCGTGGATGCCAGCCAGACGAATGCCAATACATTGCTCGAGGGGGACGCCTACCAGGAAGCCGGCGTCAGCGACACGCTGATCGGCGGACATGGCGAAAACGTGCTCATCGGCGGCCAAAGCCAGGCGACGCTGGTGGCCGGGGATGGGAGCAACGTCCAGGGGAATGGCGTCTCTCACGGACTTTCTTCTGCGACGGTCGCCAATTACATCTTTACGCACTACGAGTACACGGTCGCCGGCGGCATCGGACAATGGGCCGCCACGCCCACTTCCATCGGCGGCACACCCATCCAGGATACGGTCAACGGCTCGGCCACGACTCAGAACTCGCAGACCACCAATGAGATCGTCAGCAACGGTGCCGACGTGATCAACGCTGCGGGCGTCATGCTCACTAGCGGACAAGCGACCATCACCAGCAGCCCGAGTTCCAACCTGACCCATGCATTCACGCAGGCCAATGTCAACGCGGCCGAACAGGCAGCGATCGAGGCCATCTTCCCGCAAACGGCTTCGGGTTCCGGCGTGTTCTCCAGCAATTCCAACCCTGCCGGCACCCAGGTCACAGCCGCAATTCCAATCAATTATTCGCCGACACCGACGACGCAGAGCACCGATTACGCGGCGCCGCCGGTGTTTTATATTCCGGCGCAAAACGCATCCGGCGTCACGCCGCTGTTGGTTAGCGATCCGGCCGGCGGCGATACGATCCACGTCGATTACAGCAGCGACGGCTCGCAGGTGACGATCAGCGCCGCCGGCTTCAGCCAGACGCTGGCGTCCTCGCTGTTCAGCTCGATCCAAATCGACGGCGGCGGCAATGCCGTGGAAATCTCGGCCCTCGCCGGGAATACGACCGTCGGGTCGATCGATGCTCAGTCGCAGCAAGCGTATGCGTCGGTTCAATACCTTACCGTGATGCCTCTAGTGGTTGTCATCGGTGCCCCATACGTTTCATCGCCTTCGATCAATGTCAGCGGTGCCCAAACGCTGACCATCAACAATCAATCAGGGAGTTCCAGCAGCCAGGCCTTTCTGGAGCAGTTGTCGAGCAGCGTGAGCGTGGTCGGGCAGACCGAGTTGACCGACGGCCCGTCGTCGATCGCGCTGAACAACTACGGCAGCGGCAATGTCACGATCGATAGCAACTACGCCCGGCCTTGAGAATGGCGTCAAGCGCCCTGGCGCATCACGACGGCCATCACACCCGCGGCGACGATCAGCAGCATCAGCCCGACGAAGACGCAGGCCAGGATCGCCACCAGCTTCCAGTATTTGCGCTGCGCGTCGAGCGCGTCTGCCAGCGACGTCAGCCGCCCGGAGCCCGCGAACTCGTCGATGCGGCGGGCATAGAGCCAGAGATACCGGGCGGGAAAAAACAGCATGGCGATCATCAGGCCGTGAGCCAGGGCGTTGCCGAACGACTCGCCTTGTTCGAACGGGGTCTTTGCGCCGGTGACGGAACGTGCGAGTTCGATCAGGATCAGCAAGCCCAACGGAACGCAGGACAGAAACAGCAGTACGCTCATCACGCGGACCCAGGGCCGCGTTTGCACCAACACCGCGGCCAGCCGCTGGAAGTCGACTTCCGCCAGGGGCGCATCGGCGGGCGCACGTGCCATGTCCGCGGTGCCGGTTCCCGGCGGCTCAAACGGGTTCGCGCTCGACTCATGGCTCAAGGATGACACAGTTTCCCTCACGAAAAAAGACATCGTTGAACGACCGACGCCCGGTTTACTGCGCGCCGGTGCGGAGGAAGGTGTCGACGGCGTGTTCGAGTTCCGGAATCTTGCTGTCGACCACATCCCATAAGATATCGCCGTCAATTGCGAAGTACGCATGCGCAAGCCAGTCGCGCATTCCGGCGATTTTTCGCCATTGGACGTCGGGCATCCGCCCGCAGACTTCCGGAGGGAGGCGTTTTGCCGCCTCGCCGATGATCTCCAGATTTCGCACCACGGCGTCGCAATTGCGCTCATCATCCAGCAGTTGCTGCTGGCTCAGGCCAATGGTGTATCGCCGAATCTTTTGGCAACACTGGAGGATATCGTTCAGGTACAGTCGCCAGTCACGGGACATGAATCGCCTCGCGCTCGATGGTGTCCCGTAGCTCGCGCCGCAAGGCCTTCTCAGTTACGAGGTCGACGGCCACGCCCAGTAAGTCCTCCAGGTAGAAGCGCAGGTCCATGTAGCCGTCGAAGCTCGGCCGGTTTTTGAAGGCAACCAACACGTCCAGGTCGCTCGTCTGCCGGGACTCGCCGCGCGCCACCGATCCAAAGATCGCCAGGTCGTCGACGCCGAACCGGCGCTGAATCTCCGGCTTATGTTGCGACAAGATCCGAAGCACTTCTTGGCTGTTCATCGGCACTCCTGCGGCTGCACGTTTATAGCATCTCGAGCGGGTCGACGTCGACGATCCACTGCACGTGGTCGGGCGGCTTCAATCCCGCGGTGGCTTCGACCAGCGCCTGGTGCAGGCGGCCGGCATCGGCGCTTTGCAGTTGCAGTTGAAAGCGGTATTTGCCGCGCAGCTTGGCAATTGGCGCCGGGGCCGGGCCCAGCAGCCGGGCGTCGACGTGCGACGCCTCCATTGCCTGTCGCAGCCGCTCGGCCAGGTGCTCGGCAAACTGGTTGGCCACGGTTTCCACCGGCCCCCGTACCACCAGCCGCGCCATCGTGCCAAACGGCGGATACCCCAGCGACTGGCGGATCGGCAACTCGTGCTCGGCAAAGGCCGCGTAATCGTGCCGCACCGCCGCGCGGACGGCCGGATGATCGGGATTGAACGTCTGCACGATTACCCGCCCGCCGCGGTCGCCGCGCCCCGTGCGGCCGGCCACTTGCACAATGAGTTGAAACGTCCGCTCGGCGGCGCGGAAGTCTGGCAGGTGCAGGGCCGTGTCGGCATTGATCACGCCCACCAGCGTGACGTTGGGGAAATCGAGCCCCTTGGCGATCATCTGCGTGCCCATCAGGATCCGCACCTGCCCCTCGCGAAACGCCGCCAGCGCCCGCTCGTGGCTGCCGTGCTCCTGCATCGTGTCGGTGTCCATCCGCAGGCAGGCGTGGTCGGGAAACCGGACCCGCACCTCGTCCTCGAGCCGCTGCGTGCCCAGCCCGCGATACAAGATGCCCGGCGCGTGGCAGGCGGGGCATTCCAGCGGCGGCGGCATTTCGTAATCGCAGTAATGACACAGTGCGACCCGCGCATGCCGATGGTGCGTTAGCGCAATCGAGCAGTGCGGGCAGCGGACCACTTCGCCGCAGCCCGGGCATTGGATATGCGTCGAAAACCCACGCCGGTTGAGCAGCAGGATCACCTGGCCGCCATCGTTGAGCGCACCCTGCATAGCCGACAGCAATTGCCGGCTGATCGCCCCCGCCCGGCCCGCCGGACCCGTGTCGTGGCGCAAGTCGACAGTCAGCACGTCGGGCAGCGGACGCTCCAGCGCCCGGCCAGGCAGTTCGACCAGCCGATACTCGCCCTGGCGCGCCCGCTGCCAGGTTTCCAGGCTCGGC
>DATCFX010000565.1:0-3847 GCA_036509275.1 Pirellulales bacterium
TGGGGCTGACGACCGGCTGCGCCGTGTGCCACGATCACAAGTTCGATCCGATCTCGCAGAAGGAGTTCTATAGCCTGGCCGCGTTCTTCAATAACACGACGCAGGCCGGCATGGATGGCAACATCAAGGACACGCCGCCGATCGTGATCGTGCCGCAGCCGGCCGATCGGGCGAAGTGGGAGTCGCTGGTGCAGCAAGAGGCCGAAACGCGGAACCAGCTTGCCGCCCGTCGCCAGGCCGCCAAGCCGGACTTTGACAAGTGGCTGGCGCAGGACCAGCGTGCGAACCCGGCTGAACTGCTGCCGGCCGACCACTTGCAGTTGCAGGTTTCGCTGAGCGATGCGAAGGACCATACCCTGAGTTGCATGCTGGAAGGCAAGCCGGACACGATCACCATTTCGGCCGACCCGCACTGGGACGCCGGCCACGTGGCCGCCAAGGCTTGGAAAAGCGCCAAGGGCGACACGCTGGCCGTGAAGGAAGCCGGCGATTTCGAAAAGAACCAGGCGTTTTCGTGCGGAGCCTGGGTCAAACTGCCCAAAGGCGGGCTGACCGGGGCCGTGATCGCCCGCATGGACGACAAGGCCGGCCATCGCGGCTGGGATCTGTGGATCGAAGGCGGCCGGCTCTCAGCTCATCTGATTCACAAGTGGCCGAGCGATGCGATGCAAATGACCGCCAAGAACACGATCAAGCCTGGAAGCTGGCACCATTTGTTTGTCACCTACGACGGCAGCGGCAAGGCCGGCGCGATCAAACTGTACGTCGATGGCCAGTTGCAGTTGTCCAAAGCCGGCGTCAATGCGCTGAAGAATACGATTCGCACCGACGCCCCGCTGACGATTGCCAAGCGCGCGCACGGGGCACTGCTGGAAGGGGCGTCGTTGCAGGACGTGCGGATCTATTCGCGCAAACTCAGCCCGACCGAAGTCGGCAAGGTGATGACGACCACGCGGGCGGCGTGGCTGGCCGAAAAGCCGGCTGGCAAGCTCAGCCCGGCCGAGAAGCGCGAACTGCTCGACTGGTGGCTGCCGAGCCTGGACCAGCCGTATGTGCAGTTGGACAAGACGCTGGCGGCGGCCCAGGCCGAGCAGTTGCCGATCAAGAATCGCGGTACGATCGCGCATGTGATGAACGAAAAGCCCGAAGCGGCGATGGCCTTCGTGCTGTATCGCGGCGAGTACGACCAGCACCGCGACCAGGTAACGCCCACGACGCCCGCGGCTTTGCCGTCCATGTCGGCCGCTTTGCCTCGCAACCGCTTGGGGCTGGCCCAGTGGCTGCTCGAGCCGGAAAACCCGCTCACGGCCCGCGTGACGGTCAATCGGTTTTGGCAAGAAGTCTTCGGCGCGGGACTGGTGCGCAGCACGGGCGATTTCGGCGTGATGGGCGAACTGCCTTCGCATCCCGAACTGCTCGATTGGCTGGCGCTGGAGTTCCGCTCCAGCGGCTGGGACGTGAAGCGGTTCTTCAAGCTGCTGGTAACTTCGGCCACGTATCGGCAATCGGCGGTGGCGACGCGCGAGAAGCTGGAAAAGGATCCGCACAATCGGCTCTGCTCGCGCGGCCCGCGGTTCCGCATGGATGGCGAGACGATCCGCGACTACGCCCTGGCCGCCAGCGGCCTGCTGGTGCCGAAGATCGGCGGCCCCAGTGTCAAGCCGTATCAGCCGGAAGGCGTATGGGAAGCGGTAGCCATGATCGGCAGCAACACGCGCGATTACAAGCCGGACACGGGCGAGTCGCTCTATCGGCGGAGCATGTACACGTTCTGGAAGCGGAGCGCGCCGCCGGCTTCGATGGAGATTTTCAATGCCCCCAGCCGCGAAGTCTGCACCGTGCGGCGCGAGCGCACCAATACTCCGCTACAAGCCCTGGTGACCCTGAACGATCCGCAGTTTATCGAAGCGGCCCGGCATCTGGCCGGCCAGGCGCTGCTCAAGGCTGAAAACGGCAACCCCGGCCGCGTGCAATTTATCGCCCGGCGGTTGCTGGCGCGCGACTTGAAAGCCAACGAGCAGCGCGTGGTGCTGGCGTCGCTCGACTCGCTGCTCGCGTATTACCGTGGGCATGGCGACGACGCGCACAAGCTGATAGCCGTCGGCGAGTCAAAACCGCCCGACCAGCTCGACGTGCCGATGCTGGCCGCCTGGACCATGCTGACGAATGAACTGCTGAACCTGGACGAAGTGTTGAACAAATAGTGTGCGATTAAACCCACCCATTGCAATGGGTGGGCTTGGCCATGAAGCATCGGCTTGCGGATTTACAAACGAAGGAAACGAGCATGGACCCGATTCGCGAATATGTGCGTAGTGAAACCCGGCGGCAATTCTTTAGCCGTGGCGCCAACGTGGTGGGCGCTGCCGCCCTGGCCTCGCTCATGGGCGGGGGAATCGCGTCGGCTGCTCCGGCGACCGGGCCGGCCGGGCTCGGACGCCTGTCGCATTTCGCCCCCAAGGCCAAGCGCGTGATCTACCTGCACATGGTCGGCGGCCCGCCGCAAATGGACCTCTACGACTACAAGCCGCAGATGCGAGACTGGTACGACAAGGACCTGCCCGACTCGATCCGCAAGGGTCAGCGGCTGACGACCATGACCAGCGGCCAGGCGCGCTTCCCCATCGCGCCGTCGAAATACAAGTTCCAGCGGTACGGCGAAAGCGGCATGACCGTGTGCGAGCTGTTGCCGTACACGGCCCGCATGGTCGACCAGATGTGCTTCATCCGCAGCATGCACACCGAGGCCATCAATCACGAGCCGGCCATCACGAATATGCAAACCGGCAACCAGATCACCGGCCGCCCGTGCCTGGGTGCTTGGGTCTCGTACGGGCTGGGCAGCGAAAACTCCGACCTGCCGACGTTCGTCGTGCTGGTGGCCCGGCCGACCAATACCCAGCAGGTGCAGGCGATTTCCGGCCGGCTGTGGTCCAGCGGCTATCTGCCCGGCGTACACGCGGGCGTGGCCTTTCGCACGGCCGGCGATCCGATTCTGTACATCAACAATCCGCCGGGCGTGCCGATGGAGATCCGCCGCCGCACGCTCGACGGCCTCAAGTCGCTCAACGAAATGAACTACCAGGCGGTCGGCGACCCCGAAACGCACACCCGCATTCAACAGTACGAGTTGGCCTTTCGCATGCAGGCCAGCGTGCCGGAGTTGACCGCGACGGATCACGAGCCCGCTTCGACGTATGCCCTGTACGGCGACGAGGCCAAGAAGCCAGGCACGTTTGCCAACACGGTGCTGCTGGCGCGGCGGATGGTCGAGCGCGGCGTGCGGTTTGTGCAGATTTATCACAACAACTGGGACACGCATTCCAACGTCGCCGGCCGGTTGCCCGATCAGTGCCGCGACGTGGATCAGCCCTGCTGGGGATTGATCCAGGACTTAAAGCTGCGGGGGCTATTGGACGAGACGCTCGTGATCTGGGGCGGCGAGTTCGGCCGCACCGTGTATTCGCAGGGCGGCCTGACGCACGACAACTATGGCCGCGACCACCATCCCCGCTGCTTTACGATGTGGATGGCCGGCGGCGGCTCGCGGCCGGGCACGATCTATGGCGAGACGGACGATTTTTCCTACAACATCGTCCGCGACCCGGTACACGTGCATGAATTCCACGCCACCGTCTTGCACCTGCTGGGGTTCGACCCGCTGCGCTTCACCTATCGGCACCAGGGTCTCGACCAGCGGCTGATCGGCGTCAAGCCGGCGCGGCCGATCAAGCAGTTGCTGGCGTAGAGGCGCTTGCAAATTCGACTTCGGCTCTGAATTCCACAGACGACGCGTCTCCGGGGAGGGCGAGGCTCCTGCCGAGCCGGCGGCAAGCTCAGCAAGACC
>DATCFX010000566.1:0-10613 GCA_036509275.1 Pirellulales bacterium
GGCGCTGATGCCGATGCCCTGCTGGCCGCGGCTCATGCGCAGGCGGTGGAACTTCGAGCCATACAGCAGCTTGCCGAAGATGTTGGGGATCTGCTCCTTGACGATGCCCGGTCCGTTGTCTTGCACGCCGACTTGGAAGCGGTTAGGGCCGGTCGTTTGCACGTGGACCCAGATCTCGGGCAGGATACCGGCCTCTTCGCAGGCGTCCAGGGCGTTGTCGACGGCCTCTTTGATGGTGGTGAGCAGGGCCTTGCGGGGGTTGTCGAAGCCCAGCAGGTGGCGGTTCTTGGCGAAAAACTCGCTGACCGAAATGTCGCGCTGCCCGGCGGCCATAGTTTCGGCCGTGGCCCGGCGCTTGTGGACGGCGGGGGGGCTGGCCGGGCTGCCATTGCCCTCGGGGGACGCATGGCCGTTGGCGGCCGGATGAGCGTCGGCTGCTTCGTCAGCCGTTTTTTCGGCCGCGCGGTCCGTGCGGCGATCGATCCGGCCCCGACTGTTTTGCACACTGGCCAATGCACTTCCTCCGCCAAAGTAACCACCACGAATCAAGAGCGTGAAACCGGGCAAAGGCTGCCGGCTGGAGGAATTATAGCGGCCCCGGCGTGGCCCTCCCAGGCGGGTTTGCGAACCGGGAGAATCGGCCCCTGTCGCGGCATTCGCCACGGGGGCCAAAGCATCCAGCCGCCGCGGCGGCCCCCTTGACGCGCTACGAACGCGATTGTCCCCAGCGACTCGGTCGTAGCGTTTCACGCGGTAGCAGCGGTTGTCAGATGCTCAGCAGCAAACGTGCAGCCGGCCGCGGGAGCAGGTCGAGATTTGTCGTGGGCGTGGCCGAGGACAGACTCTCTTTGGCCGCGCCGCAAGCCACGCGATCGATGGATCGATCCGCGTCGAAATTCTTGATAAGGAGCATCGCCGATGATGGTGCGCATGCGACTGCTGCTGGCCGCGCTGGCGCTGGTTGTGACCGGCGCAGTGCTGGATGGCTCGGCTGGCCAGGCCCAGGCCCAGACCACTTGCCAGGTCGGCCCGCAATTCGACCTGTTTTACAATTACTACGTTGGCCCGCCGGGCGCGCCGGCCGCCATGTTCGTATCTCCGCGGCCGGTGCCGACGTTTGTCGGACAGACGTATATCACGTACCAGCCGCTAATGCCCAACGAGTTTCTGTATCGCCATCAGCGCGTCTATCGGCGCTACGCCGGCGGCGTGTGCCCGGTGAACGCGACCTCGGTGCGTTGGTGGTAAGACCGAGCGGACCAGAAAGAGAGCCGTCGACGATGACACGCCGCGTGTTTGCCTTGGCCCTGCTGGTAGTCGTGTCGGCCGCTTCGCTGGCCGAAGCCGCCGGACCCTTGTATCAGGTGCCGCGCCGCTGGGTGGCCGCCCGCTATCCTTGGCACGGCGCGTATTACGACCCGGCCTGGGGCGCGCCGACGGCCCTGGTCGTGCCGCCCACCGCTGCGTTGCAAACGAAGTGGGCCTGGGGCGTCACGGGCACGGACATCGTGCCGATCTACCATCAGTTCGGCCGCCAATACCCCGGCGGGTACTACGGCGCTTACGGCTTTGTGCCGACCCCGCCGATTCCCGGCAGCACCGACGAATTCGGTGTGTACTACGTGCGCGGCCCGTGGTAAGGCGGCCGTAGGTCCGGCGAGCCAAGCGGGACACGTCTCAGGCGAGCAGTCGCTCGGCATTGCCGTGCCTGATGGCCTCCAACTGCCCGCCGGCCAGCGGCGACTCGCGCAGCTTGAGCACCGACGACTCGAAGTAAAAGAAGGGCGCGTACGAGCCGAACAGGACGCGATCGAGGTTCCCGATCTGATCGATCAGGCGCTTCACGCCGCCCACGCCTTCGAGCATGGCGATGTCGAAGCTCACGTTGCCGGCCGCGACCAACTGGTCGGTCTGCTCGACGCGCATCGCACGAAACGCGTTGACGATCACCAGCTTCAGCCCCGGCACTTGCCGCACGATGGCCGCCAGCGGCCTGACGTCGACATGCGCGGCCCGGACTAAGGCAGACTGCGTGCGCTCGTCCTCCATGCTCAAGGCCAACTGCACGATCAGTCCCCGCTCGGCGGCCAGCGCGAGCAAGCGGGCAAAGACCGGAGCGTCGAGTTGGTAGCCGTGGTAGTTCGGGTGCAGGCGAATGCCCCGCATCCGATGCTCCTCGTGACAGCGGCGCAGGTCGTCTTCCCAATCGGGCAGCGTCGGATTGATCGAGCCAAAGGGCAAGAGCAGTTCCGGCGCCACGCGGCAATCGGCGGCCAGCCGCTCGTTCACCCCGCGCATATCGCGAAACAACAGACCCTCGAAGCTGCCGGCCCAGGCCTGGGTTACGCCGCCCGTTTTGAGCAGTTCAACGAGCGTTTCGGGCGTGTCGCCGCGCACGCGGCGAGTGGGCCAGCGGGAGAGGTAGACGTTGGTGTCGATGAAGGGCGGCATGGGGCAAATGCGGAAGTAGGAATGCGGAATGATGAATGGAGGAACAGGCGAACGGGCGCGTGGCGTTAGCCTGGGGAATCTCCAGCGTCACGATGGCAGGTGGATGCCTTTGGATTCGAGGATCGGGGTTAGCATGCGGCGCAAGTTGCCGCCCAGGATGAGTCGCTTATCGGCGTCGGGCAGGTCGGCCCCTTGGACCTTGGCCAATTGGCTGGCGAAGCTGCGGCCGCCGGCATCGCTGCCGTAGATCACGCGCTCGGCGCCCAGTTCGCGAACGGCCATCTCCGTGATGCCGGAGGTGGGATCGGAGCCGGCCAGATCGACCGAAATGTTTGGATGCGCCCGAACCGCACGGATGCCCAACTCCCATGTCCCGCCCGTGTGGCCGCAAATCAGCGGCACGTCCGGATGCCGCCGGGCTACCGCCACCAAGTCGTCGGGCGTGGATTCCCCGGGATACTGGGTCGTGTCGGTCTTGAACCAGGTGTGCTGAAAGATCACGGCTTGCAGTTCGTGCGCGCGGACGATGATCGGGTCGATGGCGGCGAAGCTGACGCGCTTTGCCACCCAGAGCTTGATGCCGACCATCGGGCCCTGGGCCACGCAGCGCTCGATTTCCTGCAAGCTGGCGTCGACGTGCTCGCCGCTGACATAGACGAAGCCGAAGGCCCGATCGTGCCAGTGCGAAAGCGCCTGCAGGATATAGTCGTTGTCTTCGCGCAGCCGCTCGGGGGTTGGGTTCTTTACCAGCGAAGGGCCGAGATAGATGCACAACCGCTCGATGCCCAGCCGGTCGGCATATTCCACCAGCCGCGCCATGCGCTCGTCGGCCGTCCTGCCCGGCACGCCCATCAAATGGCAGTGCAAATCCCAGATCATCGATCGTCTCCCGGGCATCGAACACAAAGCCGCGACCGGTGGTCGCTGGAGCGCGACCACCGGTCGCGGCTATATTATGAGCGGCGCCGGCCGCCGTGGCACTGGACAAACGATCAAGCCGGCGACAGGCGGGTGGGGACAGAGGGTGGCCGATTTTCGGCCAGGAGCAGCGCCCGGGGGCCAGCCCCGCGCCGGGCGCGATCGAGCCGGGAAATAAACTGCCCGGGCGGGTTCTAATCACGCCGCGCGCTTCTTAGAATGCAGGCGCCGTTGAGCTAGGCCGGCGCCGGCATCGTGTACCCGGCGGATATGCAATTCCGCCCGAGCGGCCGGCGATGTTTCCAAAAGAACGCGAATCAGAAAGGATTGTTCCATGTTGAAGCACGTGTTGGGGATTTGCTCGTTGGCGCTGTTGGGGCTTCCGGCCGTAGCCGTGGCCCACGATGATCCCGCGGCGCAGAACGGGGTGTGCATCCTGGTGCCGAAATCCGGCAGCGAAGTCAAAGGCTTCCTCCGGCTTACGCAGCACGACGGCTACGTGGAGGTCAAGGGCAAGGTGCGCGGCTTGAAGCCGGGCGAGCACGGCTTCCACGTCCACATGTATGGCGACCTGAGCACGAAAGACGGTTCCGCGGCCGGCGGCCACTTCAATCCCGCCGGTCACAAGCACGGCGGCCCGGACTCGCCCGATCACCATGCCGGCGACTTGGGCAACATCAAGGCCGGCGACGACTGCGTAGCCGAAGTGGACGCCAAGGCCGAGGGCGTCAGCCTGTCGTCGCTGCTGGGCCGCTCGATCGTGGTTCACGGTGATGCCGACGACCTGACGAGCCAACCCTCGGGCAATGCCGGCCCGCGCGTGGCCGTGGGCGTGATTGGATTGGCCGCGCCGCCCATGAAATAACCGTCGCACTCAAGCGCCGCACGGCACTGCGGGCGCCGCCACGAATTCGTGGTCGGCGCCCTTTTTATTGCGCGGCGCCGTTTTATTGCGCGGCGCAGCCAAGCGGCCGGGATCGGGGCCCGGCGCGCATCAACCCGCGAGACAGCCCGGGTCGACCCGGTAATGATTGGTCTCCCGGCGCGGGCGGCTGGTGAAAAACGTGGCGCACAACTCGCGGCAAACCGTCTGCACATAATCTCCGTCGTCCGACGCATACAGCACGTGGCCAGAGCGCGAAATGATTTGCCAAAGGCCCGTTTCTCCATCGAATCGCGAGCGGTAGGTGGCTTGCATCGTGGTCCGGCTCCCGGAAAGAAATGATCGATCCTGACGCGAATGCACCCAGCAGAAGCGAATGATGTGCCAATTGTCGATCCCGATGCCGATCGCATTAAGACAGGAAAGCTCGCTAAATAGGAGATGGGCGCTGGGGGCCTGTATTAACGGTCTGTAATGCCTGGCGAAGATCGGTCGCTTTGCAAGTTTTCCAATCGTTACATCAACGGGCGCTGTTGTTGCCGAGTAGCGGCCATAACCGCGCGGACCGGCATGCCAGCATCCGGGCTTCATCAACCTCTAACAATTCGATTGCGGGCTCGACAACAAAAAAGGTGGCCTGATGTTGATAACAAAACCGGCCCGACATCGATTCGCCGGAAAGGTTTGTTGAAATCATGACGGCCGATCATGTTACCGGCACCAATCTGTGCAATTCCCCTTTTTGTTACGGCATTCCTGAGCTAGATGTTTTGAAGGAGCCTTTGCAGCGTGATACATGGCATGTCAAGATAAGCGGTATCGCGGCGCTAGGGTGACGCCTTGTCATCGCCGCGACGGCGGCCGTTTGGCACATATCATTGACCACCACCTACGGCGAGCATGAGTCGCTCGCCATGCATTGACGGGCCAGGGGCAAGTTTGCATGCCGATACTTCCCGATCAAATCTGGGAAAAGATCAAGCCGCTCTTGGGCGAACAACCCAAGAACATGCGCGGCGGCCGCCCGAGAATGGATGATCGCGCTTGTCTGGCCGGTGTCATTCATGTGCTGCGGACCGGCGTGCGCTGGCAGCGGCTGCCGGCGGAAATGGGTTGCGGGTCGGGCATGACCTGTTGGCGCCGCCTGCGGGCCTGGCAGCGCGAGGGCACCTGGGAAGCCATCGTCGCAATTCTGAAGGCGGAACTTCCCGACGCTGAAACCATCAACTGGTCTCGAGCGATCGTCTCGCCGCGTTTCGGACAGCGCAAGCGCCGCCTGTCGGACACTCCACCGGCCGACGGCGATGGCCACGCTCCGGGCGCCAACATCGTGCCCTTTCCGGCAGAGAGCGCATCCCGGCTCGAGGCCGATGAAGCCAACTAAGGATCGACCGAAAAATAACTTCTCCGCAACCCCTCTCCCTTGGCGGGAGAGGGTAGGGTGAGGGGGCCGGGAAAAGCGGAAGCTATTTTTCGGTCGATCCTAAGGTGCGACCGACACCGGCCCACGCCCTCACTGACCAACGTTCAAGTCGGGCAGTGCCATGCGCAGGCTCTCGATACCGGCTTCGGTTACCGAGGTGCCGCCTAAGTTGAGCGTTGTCAGCTTCTTCAGGTTTTTGAGCACGGCGAGACCGGCATCCGTGACCTTGGTCTTGGTCAGGTCAAGGATGGTCAGATTGGCCAGCCCCGAGAGATTGCTCAGGCCAGCATCGGTGACCTCCGTTCTGGCCACGCTGAGTTCCACCAGATTCGGCATCGCGGCCACGGCCTTCATGCCGGCGTCGTTGAAAGCCGTATCGGCAACATACAGCCGCACCAGCTTGGTGAGCCCGACCAGCCCGCTGCCGTTGATGCGGGTGCCCTCGACGTACAGTTCTTCCAGTTCCGGCAGGGCGCTCAGTTTGGCCAGCCCCGCGTCAGTGATCTGGGTCTCGAACAAGCTCAACCGCTTGAGGTTGGGCATGCCTCGCACGTAATTGAGCCCCGAGTCTGTGATTTGGGTTCGTTGCAGCCAGAGCTTTTCCAGGTTGGGCACGCGTTTGATGTAGATCATTTGCTTGTCGTTGAACTTGGTATTTCCCAAGTTCACGATCTTCAAGTCCGGCAGATCGGCCAGTGGCTTGAGACTTGCATCGGTCAGCTTGGAACCGTCGAAGCTGACTTCAATCACCGGGTGATCGGGATCTTTTTCGTCGGTCACGGTTTGACCGCCGTGTTTGCCGATGGCCCGCACGGCGGCGGGAACTTTGCCGCGCTCGGGGGCCGACCCGCGGCGGGCCAACGTGCCCTTGACGTTGCGGGCCTGAGCGGGTGAGAAGTTGATATTGGCCTCGGGCATCAACTGCTTGAGCGCCGCGACGCCCGCCTCGGTACACTTGGTTTCCTCGATTGTCAAAGTCTGCAACTTGACCAGCGGCTTGAGATGCGCGAGCCCGGCGTCAGTGATGTCCGTTTCGCTCAGATCGAGATACGTGAGCCCGGTCAGGCCCTCGAGGTTTACGAGACTCGCATCCGTGATCTCGGTCTTTCTCAGCCCCAACTCCTGGAGCTTGGTCAACGCGGCCAAAGTTCGCATGGCCGGCTCGCCGGCGCGTGTGTCGCTCAGGTACAGCCGGATTAGTCCCGGGAAATGGCGAGCGCAGGTTCCCGCCACTTGCGACCCTTCCAGGTACAAGTCCTTCAACGGCAGTTCATGGAGTTTGGCCATGCCGGTATCCGTGACTTTGGTCTTGAACAGGCTGAGTTGGCTGAGCTTGCTCAGGCCTCTCAAAAACGACAGACCGGCGTCCGTGACCTTGGTGTTGGGCAGCCAGAGCTTTTCGAGATTCGGCAGTTTCTTGAGATACTTCAAGCCCCCGTCCGAGATCTTCGTACTCCCGAGCAAGACGATCTTCAGTTTGGGCAGGTCCTCGATCGGTTGTAGGGTGCTATCGGTCACCTTGCTGGAATCCAGGTCGACGCCGATCAGCGGTTTGTCAGCACTTTCCTCATCGTAGATCAAGCGGGCCTGCAACTTCTCGAGTGCTGCAATGGCCGCCTTCTCCTCGAAGTCGACGGCCATCGCCGTCAGAGGCCAGCAGGTCGAGATCATCGCTATCAGAGCCAGCCGCGCGAGTCGCATGGTTCGAAATCCTTGCCGGTGGGACAACCGTTCGTGTAAACGCCCCCAAACGCCCCAGAATATCGTTTATCGCGCGCGCTCCGGCTGGAGTCAATGTTTCGCTGGCTGGCGCTGCTGGTCAGCGGAGTGGTGGGGGGGCACCGTTTCCCCCGGTGCCGGCGCCGCTGGACGGCTGATTGCCCGCGATCGCGAGGGACGGCGGGGACGCTGGCAGCTTGCGTGCTCGCGCTTTGCCGCTGGAGAAACGCGGATTGACATTCGGCGGCGATTTTTAGTACAAGTCCGCCGCTTATCTCCAGAGCGGCGTGAACTTGCGGCTTGCGGCGGCCCACAGGGGGCGGCGGCCAGCTTCTCGCGCACGCCGCGATTGCGGCCGACGACGCATCGCTCGGGGCCGCAACCGGCTGTCATCCACTTTTCTGGCCTGGCCCGGCGGCCGGCCCTGAGTTGATTTATGTCCGAGCCCGAAACCGACAGCCATTCGCCCGGCTCGAAACACTCGCCTGGCGAGCGTTTATCGGCGTTCGTCCGCGGGATCATGAATCGATTTTCCGGAATCGGCCGGCGCAAGGCCTTCATCGCTCTGGCGGTTGCCGCCTCGGCCGTGCCGCTGGTGATAGGACTAGCCTTGTGGGTCGTCACCAGCCAGCGGCATGCTGCCGTCAGCCATCCACCGACCATCGCTGATGCCCGGCAGGCGTTTGACGCGCACGACGACGAGCGGGCTCGCTGGATCTCCTTGGCGCTGTTGGGCACGCCGCAAATCGCTGCCGACCAGCGGTTCTGGCCGCCCCTGTTGTTGGGCCGCCTGGCCGCACGCAAGGCGCAGCAATTGTTCGGCAATGACCAGGTTCGCCAATATGCACTGGCCGCGCGGTATTTTGCGCAAGCGTCGCGGCGCGGGCTGCCTAAGTCGGAGCAAGCTGCCTGCCTGCTCGAGTGGGGCCAGAACCTGTATCTTGCCGGGCAGATCGCCGAAAGTGTAAAGATCCTCGAGCAGGCGCTCCACGAGCCGGGCTGCGACACCGAAGCCGCCCGGCTGTTGCTGGCCAAAGCGCTCTGCGAACAACCGGAGCCGGCGCTGCCGGCGGCGCTGTTGCAGTTGGTTGAGGTGCTCAAGTCGGCCAAACTGCCCGCGGCCGATCGCGATGACGCCTTGGAGCTGGCGGCGCAAATCGAATTCCAGCTCGGCCATCTGCCCCAGGCGATTGCCCAGCTCGAGGCACTCAGCCCGGCGGAAGACGCCAAGCCGGAAACGCGGTTGCTTCGTGCCCAGGTGCTCGTGGCCCAAGCCACGGCGGAGCAAACGCTCGTGGGCGGCAAACCGGCGTCAAAACCGGCCGCATCCTGGCAGGCGGCGCGGGCCGTGTTGCAGCCGCTGGCCACCGACATCACCGTGTCCGATGCCACGCGCTCGGCCGCCGGCTACTTGATCGGCCGCTGCGATCTGGGATTGGGTCAGCCGCGCGCCGCGGCCGAGGCTTGGACCGACGTACACCATCGCCACCCGTTTGCTGCCGCGACGCTGGCCGCCCGCTTCGAGCTGGCCGAACTGCGTCACCGCGAAGGCAACGACGACCAGGCGGCCCAGCTGTTCCACGAAGCGGCCAGCCAGATCGAGGAAGAGGAAACCGAAAACCCTTGGCTCAGCCGTGACGCCGCCAAGCGGCGCATCATGGCCACGCATCAGCGCTTGCTCGAGCAGCGCAAGTTTGCCCTGGCGATGGAGCTGGGCAAATGGTTCGAAATGCTGTGTACCGAAGACGAGCGGGTGCAATTAGGCGCCCAGGCGCACGAGGCCTGGGGACGCCACCTGCAAGCCCAGGCCGAGGCCTTGCCGCCGGCCGAAGCCGCCGGCGCGCACGAGCGGGCCCGCGAACAACGCGTCCTGGCCGGCGACGATTATCGCCACCTGGCCCAGTTGCGATTCACCACGCGGCAATATGGCGAGCTGCTCTGGCTGAGTGCCGAAAACTACTCCGCCGGTCATGCGTACACCGAGTCCGTGGCGCAATGGCGTGCGTACCTCGAAGTCGAGCTGCGCGCACGGCGGGCCGACGCGCTGCTGGAGTTGGGCCGCGACCTGCTGACGCTGGGAGATCCGGAAGAAGCCCTGCTGTCGCTGGACGATTGCATTGAATTGGAACCATCGAGCGTGGCCAGCTTCGAGGCGCGCCGGCTTGCGGCCGAGGCCTATCTGGAATTGCACGATGTCCCCCGGGCTCAGGCCGTACTGGAACAGACGCTCAACAGCGAAGTGCTCAAGCCGATCAGCCAGGAATGGCGGCAAGCGTTGATGGCCCTTGCGCGTTTGCTGTATCACAGCGGCCGGCTGGGCGAAGCGCGCGTGCGGCTGGAAGAAGTCGTGCAGCGCTACCCCGACGCACCGTTCAATGTCGAGGCTCGCTACCTGCTGGCAACCACCTGTTGGAAGCTGACGGTGGCGCCCGCCGGCGCGGCGTCGGACTCTAAGGAATCCGCGGCAACAGCGGACGCGGCTGCGGCTGCGGCCAGTTCGCCCGCGGCGGCGGACACACCGGGTGCTCCCGCGGCCGCCGCTACGCCGACGGATAGCGCCCCCGCCGCGGTTCCCGTGGTCACGGTTCCGCCAGTGGATCAGTTGCTGGCCACGGCCGGCAGCCAATATGCCGCCGTCGCCGCCACGCTTTCGCACCGCCAGGAAGAGACGCCGCTGTCTCCTTGGGAGGCGGCCCTGCTGCGCAATAGCCATTTTGGGCAGGGGGCCGTGCTGTTTCGTCAGGGGCGCTACGAACAAGCGATCCAGGCTTACCTGGCGGTCGTCAACCGCTATTACCAATCGCCCGAGGTCCTGGAAGCCTATACGCAGATTTACGCCTGCTATCGACGATTGGGCCGGGCGGCCGAAGCGCGGGACGCGCTGGTGCTGGCCCGGGCGGCGCTGGCGCAGCTTCCGCCGGGGGCATCGTTTACCGAAACCACGAATCACTCGCGCGTGCAATGGGGCGAGCTATTTGACACGCTGGCCCGGCTGTAGTTGCCCGCCGGCCGGCACCGCGTGGAACCTGGAAACCGCATGGCTTTTGTCGAAACGCACCTGTTGGCCGAACTGCTGGGCCGCAAGCACGACTGCCTGGCCCAACTCTACGAGTTGGGCGGCCAGCAGTTGGCGCTGGTCGAGTCGGGCGACATTACGCAGCTCTTGAAAGTCCTGGCCGCCAAGCAGCGCTTGCTCGCCCGCTTGCAGGAGATCGAAGG